>NZ_RZPW01000680.1:0-3375 GCF_003998455.1 Mesorhizobium sp. M7A.F.Ca.CA.001.08.2.1
ATGCGGCGTGCCGCCGCCTTCCTCGGCGGGCTGTTCGAGGTCGCCCGTGACCACTGGTACCCGATGCTGGTGGTGGTGGACGAGGCGCAGCTGTTCGCGCCGGCGGTGGCCGGCGAGGTTTCCGACGAGGCGCGAAAGCTCTCGCTCGGCGCGATGACCAATTTGATGTGCCGTGGCCGAAAGCGCGGGCTGGCCGGCATCATCGCCACCCAGCGGCTGGCAAAGCTCGCCAAGAACGTCGCCGCCGAGGCGTCCAACTTCCTCATGGGCCGCACCTTCCTCGATATCGACATGGCGCGTGCCGCCGACCTTCTGGGCATGGAGCGGCGCCAGGCGGAGGCGTTTCGCGATCTGGAACGCGGGCAGTTCATGGCGCTCGGCCCGGCGCTGTCGCGCCGTCCGCTGGGCCTGCGCATCGGCCCGACGGATACGAGCCCGCGCAACGGAACGCCGCGGCTGATGGCGATGCCGGAAGCAGCACTCGAGGATGCACGCGCGATCATCCTGGCGGCGCCGCCGCCCGAAACGGTGCGCACGCCGCGTCGCCCGGCGTCGCCGGACCTGCTCGACCAGTTGATGGCGGCGAAGTCGGCGGCCTTGGAAATCCGCCCCGAACCGGCGGAGCCGCAAGTCAGCGCCGAGGATCTGGCCGAGCGCCGCGAGCGCGTGGACCGTGTGCTGCGCGCCATCCTGGCGCAGCCCGACGCGGGTTTTCGCGTGATCGGCGTGCTCTATCAGGAGTTCGTGGTCCGCTGCCGCATCGAAGGCCTGGCCTCGGTCGTGCCCGACCTGCCGGAGTTCCGCCGCATGCTGACGCGCGCCCGGGCCGGCCTTGGGTCAGAGACGACACAGGACGACGCATGGCGGGACGTTTCCGTCCGCGCGTCGCTGCTGCCCGACGACATGCAGGGCGTGTTCATGATGATTGCCCGCGCGGCGAAGGAGGGCTGGCCTTGTCCGAGCGACGCCGCGATCGCCCGCGCCTACGGCTCGCACTCGCTGCGCCGCGCCCGGCGCCTGTTGACCTATATCGAGGAGCAGGGCCTCATCGTCTGCCAGCTCGACGGGACAGGCCGGCGCACCGTGACACTGGTCGAATTGGCCTGGGCCACCGCACCGGGAGATCCGAATGCCGAGGAAGTGGAGCAGGGAAGCCTGGCGCTGTGAGGCGGCGCGGGTGCTTTGAGCGAATGATGCGATAGGCTTTTCAGTCACCGTCATCGCGACAAATTTCTGATGGCAACCGTGAAATCGCCGACGATGCGTCATGCAGGCGCTTGCGTTTCGATGGCGCTCACCGGTTCGCCCCAATCACCCACTGTTCCTGATCGACGAGCGTGCCGGTCATCGGCCCGGCAGCATCCGAAAGCAGGAAGACGGCGAGGTTGGCGATATCGCTGGTCGAGAACAGGCGGCCGAAGGGTTGCGAGGCGTTGGCGGCATCGAGCCAGCCCGGCCCGTTGCCCAGCGTGTCGGCTTGCATGACGCGTTCGGCCGGCGTGTCGGTCCAGCCGACATTGATGCCGTTGACGCGGATGCGATCGAAGCGATGGGCGTTGGCGGCGTTTTTGGTCAGCGTGGCCAGCGCGCCCTTGCTGGCGGAATAGACGGCGAGCTCCGGCGAGCCGCAATGGTCGTTGATCGACAGGATGTTGACGATGGCGCCGCGCTCTCCGCGCTTCTTCATGTCGGCGATGGCCGCCTGCATGAGGAAGAACGGCGCCCGCGCGTTGACCGCGAACAGCGAGGCCCAGCCGTCGAGATCGGCATCGAGGAACGAGGCCCGGTCGGTCAGCCCTGCGGCGTTGACCAGCGCATCGATGCGGCCGAAGCGCTCGATGCAGGCTTGCGCCAAAAGGGCAGGGGCTGCCGGGTCGGCGAGGTCGGCGGCGACGAAAACCGTCGGCGTGCCGAGCCGCGAAAGCTCTTCCGCAACGGCATCGCCGCGCGTCTTCTCGCGCCCGGTGACGAGCAGGCCGCCCGCGCCGCAGCGCGCCAGCGTCTCGGCGATGGCGCGGCCAATGCCTTGCGTCGAGCCGGTGACCAGCGCCACCTTGCCGTTGAGTTGGAGCTCCATTCCTCTTCCCCGCCTCGCATCTGATTTCAGGCTAGCGCGGCGCGATCGTTTTACAATACGGAAATTGGAAATCTTGGAGTGGAGGTTGTTGGCTGTCGCGCTGCGTGGGGCCGGCGAGAGCCTGCCCCAATGTCGTGATTCCCTACGTAGCGGAGGCCGTCGCAAAGACCCTAGTGGACCGTGATTATGCCCTCGACGGCCCGCCATTCCGAAGGCTGGATGAGCTGGTGATGAGCAACGCGAACCGAGTGGAGCGGACCATCGAGTTCGCGCTCCCAATATTGGAGAAAACCCTTGAGTTCGGGAAAGGCTGGAGCGAGATCATAGTCCTGCCAGACATAGAGCTGAAGCAGGCTTGGATGATCGGGCAGGTAATAGTGGATTTCGGCCGTCGTCAGGCCATAACCTTCCATTTGCAGGCGGAATTCGTTGCTGACCGTATCGGCCATGTCTTTCTCCTTCTCCGCTGAGGCATCGAGCCGGCGGCATTTGTGTCGACCCCGCCCAATGCCGGGCCGGGGCGATTGGTTCTGTCCCTCTTTAAACAACGCCGCGAGAAGCTCGCGGGTTCCGAAAATAGCCACGCCATAACAGTGTCTTGGCGCTCTTTCTTGTCGAATATAAAAATTTTTGCGCTGGTCTCTTGAAACCGAAAAAGGGCAAAACTAGCTCGATATGCGCCGCGATGCCTGACGAAGGGTCGCGGCGTTCCGCACCGGTCCGATATTGCCGGTTCGGTGCGGAGGAACCTCAAAACCTGTTTGTCCACGAGGAGAACGACATGGCGTTCCGTCCATTGCATGACCGTATTCTGGTCCGCCGCCTTGAAGCCGAGGAGAAGACCTCCGGCGGCATCATCATCCCCGATACCGCAAAGGAAAAACCGCAGGAAGGCGAAGTGCTCGCCGTCGGTCCCGGCGCGCGCGACGACAGCGGCAAGCTTGTCGAACTCGATGTCAAGGTCGGCGACCGCATCCTGTTCGGCAAATGGTCCGGCACCGAGATCAAACTCGACGGCGAGGACCTGCTCATCATGAAGGAAAGCGACGTGATGGGTATCATCGATGAGATCGCCGAAGTGAAGAAGGCCGCCTGACGGCTTCTTGTATCCAACCAGTCAACGAATGCTGCCTAGATAAAGGAGTGATCCAATGGCTGCCAAAGAAGTGAAATTCCATACCGAAGCGCGCGAGAAGATGCTGCGCGGCGTCGACATCCTTGCCAATGCGGTGAAGGTGACGCTCGGTCCCAAGGGGCGCAATGTGGTCATCGACAAGTCGTTCGGCGCGCCGCGCATC
>NZ_RZPW01000681.1:0-3374 GCF_003998455.1 Mesorhizobium sp. M7A.F.Ca.CA.001.08.2.1
TTGCTACACCGTCATCAACACCAACTCGCCGCGTCAGCTCGACATTCCGATGGCGCAAGGCATCTTCGATTTCGCTCGCGCGGGCCAGGTCTCCGTCATCACGCCGTTCTGCCTGGCGGGCGCCATGGCGCCGATAACGGTCGCCGGCGCGCTGACGCTGCAGCATGCCGAAGCGCTGGCCGGGCTGACGCTGGCGCAGATCGTGAGGCCGGGTGCGCCGGTCGTCTACGGCTCGTTCTCCTCCAATGTCGACATGAAATCCGGCGCGCCCGCCTTCGGCACGCCCGAGCACGTCAAGGCGACGCTGGGCGCCGGCCAACTGGCGCGCTTCACCGGGCTGCCTTGGCGGTCCGGCGGCGGCAGTGCGGCCAACACCTCCGACGCGCAGGCCGCGCACGAGACGCAGTTCGCGCTGTGGGGCTCGGTGCTGGCCGGGGCGACGATGTGCATCCATGCTGCCGGCTGGCTGGAGGGCGGCCTCAGTGTCTCTTTCGAGAAACTGATCACCGATATCGAGGCGCTGCAGACGGTGGCTGAACTTTGTGCTGCGACGCCCGGCGACACCGACACGATTGGTTTCGAAGCTATCGCCGAGGTGCAGCCGGGCGGGCATTTCTTCTCGGCCGGCCACACCATGGCCCGCTACCGCACCGCTTTCTACGAGCCGCTGGTGGCGGACTGGTCGAATTTCGGCAACTGGACGCAAAGCGGCTCGAAGACGGCGAGCGAGCGCGCCACCGGTGTCTGGAGGCGGGTGCTTGCCGATTTCGCGCCGCCGACCTCGGCCGTCGCCACATCAGGCGTGCTGGACGAGTTCATCGCGCGGCGCACGGCAGAGGGCGGAGCGGCGCCGGTGTCTTGAGGCTGGCTCCCGCTGATCGCCCTGGTTGTGGCGTGATCCGGAACCTATAGCGCCTCCCGCGCATTCAAGGCTGCGGCCGGTGCACTGCGCACCGGTGTGCTGTTTGAGGGGAGGACGACATGGGTTTCGACCAGTATCACGAACCGCCTGAAGAACTGTCGCAGGAGGTGCGGACCTTTGCCCGCATGATCACCTCGCTGATCGAGGAGGCGGAAGCGATCAGCTGGTACGAACAGCGCATGTCGGTGGAGAAGGACCCGCAGGCGCGCGCCATCATGAAGAACGCGCAGGGCGAGGAGTTCAAGCATTTCGGCATGGATCTCGAATTCCTGCTGCGCCAGAAGAAGGACTGGCGCGCGGAACTGAAGGAAATCCTGTTCACCACGGGCGACATCGTCAAGGCCGGGGAGCGAGGCGAGAAGAAGGTGGACTAGGGTATGTCGATATTCAGGTGAGGCCGGCCTGCAAACGACGACTTTCTGCGCTTCCGGTGCTCACGGACCCGAATGTCCGCTCCGCTCCGGTTCTCAAAAGCCATCATTTTCGGCTCGGCCTGACCTGAATCTCAACACACCCTGGCTCAGCGTTTGACAAATTCGCCAGGTCCTGCTGCTGCGATTAATCGCTGTCGCGCGCGACCAGTTCCAGCGGCCAGACCTCGCGGATGATCCGCGGACCCTCCGGGCCGGCGAAGGCGGGAAGCGACGCCAGCAGCATTTCCGCGAGCCGTTGTCCCATCGGCTCCAGCGCCGGGCGGAAGGCGGTCAGGGCTGGCGAGAAATAGCGGCAGAGCGGCGTGTCGACGATGACGGTCACTGCCATGTCGTGACCCGGCCTGATACCCATCTCTGCCAGCGCCTTGCAGCCGCCCAGCGCCATCGCGTCATTGTTGAAGATGATGGCGGTCGGCGGAGCCTTGGAGCGCATCACCTGCGGCGTCACCCCGTAGCCGCCGGCCTCGTTGATGAAGCCGGACGCGATCAGCTCGGGGTCGACCTCGATGCCGTGCCGCCGCAAGGCCTTGCGATAGCCGGCCAAAAACAGATAGCCGAAATTGAGGTCGAGCGACGGGCGGACGGCGGCGATGCGGCGGTGGCCGCGCGCCACGAGGCGGTCGACCGCGTCGGCGCCGGCCTTCTCGAAATCGAGGTCGAGGGAAGGGTAGGACTTGGTTCCGGAGCGGCTGCGGCCGAGCGTGGCGAAGGGAAAGCCGGCCTGGGTGAGATAGTCGATGCGTTCGTCCTCGCGCCGCGTCCAGGCCAGCAGCACCGCATCGGCGCGGCGCGTCTCGACGACGCGGCGCAGGCGCTCCTGCTGGTAGTCGCCCGGCGCGCCCATGACCACGGTCAGGTCGAGCCCGCTTTCCGCAAGCCTGGCCTGCAGCCCGATCAGGAACGGAATGAAGAACGGCTCGCCATATTGCTGGTCGCCCGGATGCGGCTGCAGCATGAAGGCGATCGAATGGGTGGCGCCTTGCCGCAGACTGCGGCCGGACTGGTTCGGCGAATAGTTGAGCGTCCTGGCCGCCTCGAGCACGCGCTGGCGCGTGTCGGCATTGACGTCGGCGCGGCCGTTCAGCGCCCGCGACACCGTGCCGATCGAAATGTTCAGGTGACGGGCAAGGTCATGAATGCTGGATGCCAAGTGACTGTACTCCCCTTGCTTGGCTAGCACCGGTAGCCGCTCAGGCCAAGGCGACAGGACGATTTTCACGAGCGGCCAATTGACATTCTACGCCTTCGGGTGTGTTCTCGTAAACGTTTACGGAAAAACGTTTACGGTCATGCCGTGGATGCCGTGACGATCGGTCTGGAGGGACCGAGCGGAGGAGGAGCGCCGGATGATCAATGCCGTCCTGGTCGGTTGCGGAGCGATGAGCAAGGCCTGGCTCGATGCCGCGCAGCAAGTCGACGGGCTCGCCATTGTCGGCCTTGTGGATCTCGATGCCGACAGGGCACGGGCGAGGGCGCAAGAATACGGCCTCACCAATGCCGTCATCGGCAGCAATCTCGACGCCGTCCTCGATCAGATCAAACCGCAAGCGGTGTTCGATGTCGTGGTTCCCGCCGCCCGGCGCGCGGTCGCGCTGTCCGCCTTTGCGCACAATTGCCATCTGCTGACGGAAAAGCCGCTCGCCGACAGTCCGGAAAATGCGCGCGCCATCGTCGAGGCCGCGCGCCGCGCCGGGCGCATCCATGCGGTCGTGCAGAACCGCCGCTATGTCGCCAATGTCAGGCGCATCCGGAGGTTCCTGGACTCCGGCGCCATCGGTGCGCCGACCAGCATCCACGCTGACTTCTTCGTCGCGCCGCATTTCGGCGGTTTTCGCGAGGAGATGGCCCATGTGCTGCTGCTCGACATGGCGATCCACACCTTCGACGCCGCTCGCTACATGGTGAATGGCGAGCCGGCCGGCGTCTATTGCCAGGAATGGGAGCCGGCCAGTTCCTGGTACAGGCAGGGATCTTCGGCCAGCGCCGTCTTCGATCTCGGCGACGGCAAGGTCTTCACC
>NZ_RZPW01000682.1:0-3371 GCF_003998455.1 Mesorhizobium sp. M7A.F.Ca.CA.001.08.2.1
AGGCAATAACCTTCTAATCGCTCTCGAAATCCCGCCCCTCATCATTTGGAGACAGCCAATGGCCACCCCCACGGTCGAGACACGCCCGTTCACAAACGAGCACATCACCATCCGATCCGCCAATCCCTTCACCGAGACGAAGGCCAGGCTTGAGAGCCTCGTCCCGCGGATCGACGATGGGATATTCACACTACTGCGATACGGCGAGGCCGAGCGCGCTTTGCGCGAGCTCGAAGCTTCGGCGAACCTGTCGATTTTCGGCTTCCGGGACCATGGCGCGCTGTTGGCGATCGCAGGCCAGAAGCGGCGCTCCATCCAGTATGACATTGGCAACCCGCTTACGGCCTCGAAGATGACCCGCCACCAGCTTTCCGCCGGGATTTACGCACCCATCCGCGTCCTGTTGCGAGAGGACGGAGAAGGCTCGGCGTTCGAGTACGACCGGCCCGCCGCCGTTTTCCGCCAGTTCGGCGACCCGCTGGTTGACGTCGTCGCGCAGCGTCTCGACCAGGAACTGCAAGCCGTGCTGCAAGCTGCGGCGGCCTCAGGTTCTGAAGACGCACAGCCGCAAGTGGAAGGAAGGGCTTCGTGATGCCGAAACAACAGCGCCGCGTGATTCTGATCAACACCTTCCGGTTGAAGGCAGAAGATCCGGCGGAATTGATAGCTCTGCTAACCAAAGTCACAGAAGAGTCGGTCGCGACGGCCCTTGGCTTCGAAGGCGCGACACTGCATCTGAGCCTGGATGGCGAGCGGGTTGTGATGTATGCGCGCTGGCGAAGCCTCGCGGAATATCAGGCGATGCGCGCAGGCAGCAGCTCGATGAGCGCGCTTCGAGAGATCATGGTAACTGTGATTTTCGAGCCCGGCGTGTTCGAGGTCGTACGTGAGTTTCGGCCGCCGGACGTCTGACTTCACGGCCGGGCTTGTTCGTTTAATCTCAATTGAAAACTCCTCCGGATGCGTCGGAACGCTACGTTCTCGCCCTACAACGACTGTCTCCGACCGAGTTCATAGGTGACGCGTCATTGCGGGGGCGAACGTCGGTGTAGCCGACATCTGGCGGAAAGCCGTCGCCGGTAATGGAACGCGTTCCCATGCTCATCCGCCAACGGCGTTCTCAGCCAATCTATGCGGCTGCTTATGACCCACCGTTCCCACAAAGCGGACTGACTGGATTATCCGAAGCCAGGCATTCCTAAGCGACCGCTTGCCCGGAGGAACGAACGGCCGCTTTTGGGGGGATCGATGCCGGTGAGGCCGAACGGCCGATATTGGGCGCAAAGCTGCCATTCGGTATGAGTTAAATTCGGGCAGCAAAATAGCTGGATCAGCTTCCTGAATCAAAATGGACGAACCGCTTCGTAAACCACTGACGAATAACGACTGTTTTAGCCTCTGCGGGTCAACTTTGCATATACAATCAATGCGTAGAGGATGGTTAGCCAACCGGTTTCCTTCTTATTCTCTCGTATGGTCCGGCGAACCTAAGACCAAGAAGACAACTAGTTTTTTGGGAGGGGTGCCTCAGTGCAATCCACAGAGAAGATCAATCACTGCATTTTGACCATAACGCTAAATTGGCTTGGCCCTCGCGCGTAACTCGGCTGTGTCGTTGCGATCGAGAAGTCCTGGGACAGCGCAGGCCAGGATCGGCGACAGCGCGCATGAGCGTGCCCGGCGTTTTCGCGGTCGGGCAGCGAAGCTCGAGGATGGGCGTTGTCATAAGGTTTGATTCACCATTGCCATCCGGAGCTCGACAACATCCTGGTCGTGCCTCACACTCCGAGGTGATCGAGAAGACTTTGTTGATCTTCGGCCATCTGATGGTTCGTCATTTCTCTGACGATTTTTCCATTTTCGATTACGTAGTACCGGTCGGCGACCTCGGCGGCGAATTGAAGATTCTGCTCGACTAAGAGAATGGTCAGTCCCGTGGACTTGATATCTTTGATCAGTGCACCGATCGCATCGACCACGACAGGTGCCAGCCCCTCTGTCGGCTCGTCGAGCATCAGAAACGAAGCGCCCATGTAAAGGGGCCGCGCTATCGCTAGCATCTGCTTTTCCCCACCCGACAACGACGCGGCCTTTTGCGAGCGCCGGGTTTTGAGGATCGGGAAATACTCATAGATCCGGTCGAGCGGCCAGGCGGTGTCTCCGTTCGCACGGCCGATCGTCAGATTCTCGTATACGTTCAGCGTCGAGAAAATTCCGCGGTCTTCCGGCACAAAACAGACCCGCATCTTGCAAATCCGCTCAGGCGAGAGATCGATGATTTCGGTTCCGATGAAGCGGATGCTCCCGGTTCGTCGGGGAATATCGCCGATGATCGACTTCAGCAGCGTGGTCTTGCCGGCACCGTTTCGCCCCACCAACGTTACCACTTCGCCAGTCTGGACAGACAAGTTGACGCCCTGCAAAATATGGCTTTCGCCATAATAGGCGTCGAGATCCGTTATCTCCAGCATGCTCAATGGCGCTTTCCCAAATAGGCTTCTATCACCCGGGGATCCTGTCGGACGTCGGCGTAGCGACCGCGCGTTAGAAGCGCCCCCTGCTGCAATACAATGATCTCATCGGCGACATTTGCGATGACACCGAGGTTGTGCTCCACGACGATGATCATGCGGTCGACGGACAGTTGCGCAATGAGGTCCGTCGTACGCGATACATCTGCCGTCGTCATCCCAGCGGTTGGTTCGTCGAGAAGGAGAATCGTTGGGTGTGCTCCCAGGGAAATCGCGAGCTCCAAGGCGCGTTTGCGGCCATATGGCAGGTCCCCTGCGGGTCGACCGCGCAAAGAGGACGGAATTCCGACCTGATCCAGCAGTGCCGACGCTTCCGGCCGGTGATCCTCATGCCAGTCGATCTTTGCGAAGGCCTTCGTACCCCCGTCTGCTCGGCGCTGCACCGACAGCACGACATTGTCCATGACCGAGAGATTGGGGAAGATGCTCGTGATCTGAAAGCTGCGCACGATACCTTGGCGAGCAAACTGCTCGGCTCGTAAACGAGTCATGTCCTGGCCGTTGAACAGCAGCCGACCACGCTTCGGCCGATAAAACCCGCTCAAGACGTTGAACAAAGTCGTCTTGCCGGCCCCATTAGGGCCGATGATGCCGTAAACCGGCTTTCTCTCGAATTTCAGGCTTAAGTCATTGATCGCCTTGAAGCCGCCGAAACTCATCGTGACGGACTGCAGTTCCAGTAGCGGCATCACGGTTCCGCCAGCGCTCTCGCCAATGTTCTGGCCACAATCAGGCATCGGCTGCATCTCCCGTAGCGACAACCCGATCGGGCTTCGATGCATATCGCCTGTCCGAGCCAGACATTTCGGCGGGTGGAACGCGGTCAACGGAATAATGCAC
>NZ_RZPW01000683.1:0-3364 GCF_003998455.1 Mesorhizobium sp. M7A.F.Ca.CA.001.08.2.1
GATCTAGGCTCTCGCCATGAACGCGGCTTCCGAAAAGAAGGGCACGGCCTGGCTGTTCATCCCGTGGGCCACCTCCAAGCAGGTGGCGCTCAAGGGTGCCCTTGCTGGCCAGCTCGTCAATCCGCCGCGCACGTCGACCTGGCAGGACGATACCTAGACTAAGTACGCTTCGCAGCCCGAGTTCAACAACTTCGTTGACAGCTTCAAAAAGATACAGGATCAAGCCGCGCTGGCTTTCACACCGCGTGTCGGCTTCGGCGAAGCCATGAACGCATGGGCCGTGGCGATGCAGAAGATGGCAAACGGCGATGACGTCGAGACGACGTTGAGGGCGCTTGCCGAAGAAATCCGCACTGGCCTCTGATCAAAAGGAACAGGGCAGTACTATTGCACTGCCCTGTTCCCGCCAACGGCGGAGATCACGCCGTGTCACCCCAAGCACTTAAACCCAGCGCTGCTTCGCCCGGCCGCGCCGACGATTTTTCTTGGCCGCCAAGGCGGCAGCCTGCGGCCGGGGCCACAACCGAAACGACCACGGCGATCAGTCCGTAAGCTGCCCGGGGCAGCGGAAGGGCGGAAAGCGCCTTCAGGTGGCCGCACAAGTAGGGTCTCGAGACGGACTCAGCGCGGCAGCACGCTCGATCCCATCAGCGCCTCATCGATGGCGCGCGCCGCCTGGCGGCCCTCGCGGATCGCCCAGACGACCAGCGACTGGCCGCGCCGCACGTCGCCCGCCGCATAGAGCTTTTCGACGCTGGTCCTGTAGTCCCGGTCATTGGCCTCGACATTCTTCGAGCGGCGGCTGTCAATGGCGATCTTCATCTGGCCGGCCAGTTCCGACACCGGCCCGCGAGCGGCTGGCCCGGCAAAGCCGATGGCGATGAACGCGAGATCGGCACGAATGACGAATTCGCTGCCGGCGATCGGCTTGCGCTTTTCGTCGACCTCGCAGCATTTGACCCCGGTCAGCTGGCCGTCTTCGCCGATGAACTCGAGCGTCGCCACCTGAAACTCGCGCTCGGCGCCTTCGGCCTGCGAGGACGAGGTGCGCATCTTGGTCGCCCAGTAGGGCCAGACCGAAAGCTTGTCTTCCTTTTCCGGCGGCTGCGGACGGATGTCGAGCTGGGTGACGCGGACCGCGCCCTGGCGGAAGGCGGTGCCGACGCAGTCGGACGCGGTATCGCCGCCGCCGACGACGACCACATGCTGGCCGCCGGCGAGGATCGGATGCGACGGCCACGCCACCGACTGGATCGGTTCGCCGCCGACCCGCCTGTTCTGCTGCACCAGATAGGGCATCGCGTCATGCACGCCGCCGAGATCGTCGCCGGGAATGCCGGCCGCGCGCGGCGTTTCGGAACCGCCGCAATAAAGCACCGCGTCATGTTCGGCGAGCAGCTCGGCAACCGGCTTGTCGACGCCGACATTGACGCCGCAATGGAAGGTGACGCCCTCGCCCTGCATCTGCTCGATGCGCCGGTCGATATAGTGCTTCTCGATCTTGAAGTCGGGAATGCCGTAACGCATCAGCCCGCCGGGCCGGCTCTCGCGCTCATAGACATGGACGTCGTGGCCGGCGCGGCCGAGCTGCTGGGCAGCCGACATGCCGGCCGGGCCGGAGCCGATGACGGCGACGCGCTTGCCGGTCTTCTTCTCCGGCGGATAGGGCCTGATATGGCCGGTCTCGTAGGCCTTGTCGGCGATCGCCTGCTCGACCGTCTTGATGGCGACGGGAATGTCCTCGAGGTTCAGCGTGCAGGCTTCCTCGCAAGGTGCGGGGCAGATGCGGCCGGTGAATTCCGGGAAATTGTTGGTCGAATGCAGGTTGCGGATCGCATTGTCCCAGTCGCCATTGTAGACGAGGTCGTTCCAGTCTGGAATCTGGTTGTGGATCGGGCAGCCGGTCGGCCCGTGGCAGAACGGAATGCCGCAATCCATGCAGCGCGCGGCCTGTTTCTCGACCTCCTTGTCAGACATCGGCAGCGTGAACTCGCGGAAATGCCGGATGCGGTCGGAGGCCGGCTGGTACTTGTGCACCTGCCGGTCGATTTCGAGAAAGCCTGTTACCTTGCCCATAGTCCAGCTCCTGCTGTCCAGATGGTGCGGTTTTCGCCGCACCCGTTAACCCCTTGAGGCAGCCATGGCAACCTTGCGCCGGAGGTCAAACTGTCGATGAAGATGGGCCGGGAAGCCTGGGCTCCCCGGCCATTGCAAAGCCTATTCCGCCGCAACGCCCATGCGCATGCGTTCCATCTCGATCAGGGCGCGGCGGTATTCGACCGGCATGATCTTGCGGAACTTCGGCCGGAACGTCGCCCAGTCGTCGAGAATCTCGCGACCACGCACCGACCCGGTGTAGTGCACATGGTTGGATATCAGCTGGTAGAGCCGCTCCTCGTCATGGCTGGTCATGTCGCCGGAGACGTCGACGCGACCCTTGTGGTCGAGGTCGCCGCCATGGTGCAGCAGCCTTTCCATCAGATCGTCTTCTTCCGGAACGGGCTCCAGCTCGACCATCGCCATGTTGCAGCGCTCGGCGAAATCGCCCGCCTCGTCGAGCACGTAGGCGACGCCGCCAGACATGCCGGCGGCGAAGTTGCGGCCGGTCTTGCCGATGACGACGACGATGCCGCCAGTCATGTACTCGCAGCCATGATCGCCCACGCCTTCGACGACGGCGGCGACGCCCGAATTGCGCACGCCGAAACGCTCGCCGGCGACGCCGGCGAAATAGGCTTCGCCCTCGGTTGCGCCATAGAGCACCGTGTTGCCGACGATGATGGATTCAGCCGCGACGATCTTGGCCTCTTCCGGCGGCCGAATGACGATGCGTCCGCCCGACAGGCCCTTGCCGACATAGTCGTTGCCGGCGCCGACAAGCTCGAACGAGATGCCGCGCGCCAGGAAGGCGCCAAAGGACTGGCCGGCAGTGCCGGTCAGCTTCACCTGGATCGTATCCTCGCGCAGGCCCTTGTGCTTGAAGCGCTTGGCCACTTCGCCCGACAGCATGGCGCCCGCGGAGCGGTCGACATTGCGGATATCGACCTCGATCTTGACCGGCAGCTTGCTCTCGAGCGCCGGCTTGGCCAGTTCGATCAGCTTGCGGTCGAGCACGTCGTCGATCGGGTGCTTCTGCCGCTCGGTCCAGTGCACCGCTTCATGCGGCGCATCCGGCTTGAAGAACATCTTCGAGAAATCGAGCCCGCGCGCCTTCCAGTGCACGATCAGGTCGCGCTTTTCCAGAAGATCGGTGTCGCCGATGATCTGGTCGAGATGGGTGTAGCCCATCTCGGCGAGCAGCTCCCTCACCTCTTCCGCGACGTAGAAGAAGAAGTTGATGACATGCTCGGGCGTGCCCTTGAAG
>NZ_RZPW01000684.1:0-3363 GCF_003998455.1 Mesorhizobium sp. M7A.F.Ca.CA.001.08.2.1
GTCGCGGATACGGGCCTGAAAATCGAAGGGCGTCAGCCCGAACAGATCTGTGAGGTCGCCTTTCGCCAGGCTTTCACCGAGCAGCCGAAGGCGCTCTTCGGGCAGGTAATTGGAGCGGATCGGCTCTTCGGTGATGGCCGGGAAGCTCGCGCTTGTCTTCTCGATTTGGGCAGGATTCGTCTGAATATTCATTGAAAATTCCGTAAGCGGGCACTGAGCGGCGTCACCGCCACGGCAATGGCCCTAAAACCGGTTCAAATGCAATTGGTTGCATAAACCCCACTTGCCGAAAGTTTGTTTCCGCACCACGACAGGGCGTCGTCTCTCAGCAAAACTCAAAGACAAGCACCCCACTTCCCGCCAGCCAGATCGGCGGAGAGGATTCAGGCTTTTTCGTGATGCCGCCAGCAGCTTACGCTATATTTCGCCGGTACCGCGATCATGTTTGGAAACAAGCGTTAATCGTTGCCGGCGATGGCGCGGATCCGGATCACGTACAGCGTTGCCTCATGGGCGGGTTGGACAAGCAGGCCGGTGCTGACCGGCCCGGACAGCAGAGTGTCAAGCGGCCCGAGGCGAACCGGTTCAGCGGCGGGCACACTGATGTCGCCGTCCCAGCACAGGATGAGCGTTGTGCCGGCTTCAGTCCGGATTTCCACGGGGGCCGAAATCACCAGGCGTTCGACCGAATGCGTCATCCGGCTTCGGCGGGTCATGACATTGAGATCGGTGATCGGTCCGCCGATCAGCGCGGCCGAGGTCTGCGCGTCGGCCGGGAAAGAAAACAGGGCGGTCGTCCTGTTTATAGATCTCGGCGGGTAGCCCGCAATCTCGAGGACGATGCCCTCGCCTTCGAGCACGGCAAGGGTGCGATCGATGCCGGCGAATTGCGAGAACGGACCGCTCGATTCGACACGCGCCATCGACACGCGCCAGTCGAAATCGTCGAGCCCGGCACCGGGCGGCGAGACGGCGATTTCCGTCGTCACGCCGCCGCCGTTCTTCCACGGCATCGACCGGTATTCGGCTGCCCGCAGGATGCGCATACCTAGCCCTCCGCTATGGTTACGGGCGTTCGAAACTCGAAAAGCCGATTCCGCGGCTTTTCGCCTGCCTGCGGCCGGACGTTTCTCACCCGAGAATGCCGGGCAAGTTGAGCTGGTGCTCCTTGGCGCATTCGACGGCGATTTCGTAGCCGGCATCGGCGTGGCGCATGACACCGGTCGCCGGGTCGTTCCACAACACCCGCTCCAGGCGCCTGGCGGCTTCGCGCGTGCCGTCGGCGACGATGACCATGCCGGCGTGCTGCGAGAAACCCATGCCGACGCCGCCGCCATGGTGCAGCGACACCCAGGTGGCGCCCGACGCCGTGTTGAGCAGCGCGTTGAGCAGCGGCCAGTCGGATACCGCGTCCGAGCCGTCCTTCATCGATTCCGTTTCGCGGTTCGGCGAAGCGACCGAGCCGGAATCGAGGTGATCGCGACCGATGACGACAGGCGCCTTCAGCTCACCCTTGGCCACCATATCGTTGAAGGCGAGGCCGAGCCTGTGGCGGTCGCCAAGGCCGACCCAGCAGATGCGCGCCGGCAGACCCTGGAAGGCGATGCGCTCGCGCGCCATGTCCAACCAGTTGTGCAGGTGGGTGTTGCCGGGCGTCAGTTCGCGCACCTTGGCGTCGGTCTTGTAGATATCTTCCGGATCGCCCGACAGAGCTGCCCAGCGGAAGGGACCTATGCCGCGGCAGAACAGCGGACGGATATAGGCCGGCACGAAGCCGGGGAAGGCAAAGGCGTTCTCGAACCCCTCCTCCTTGGCCACCTGGCGGATGTTGTTGCCATAGTCGAGCGTCGGCACGCCGGCGTTCCAGAACGCCACCATCGCCTCGACATGTTCGCGCATGGAAGCGCGGGCCGCCTTCTCGACCGCCTTGGGGTCGCTGACGCGCTTCTCGCGCCACTCGGCCATCGTCCAGCCCTTCGGCAGATAGCCATTGATGGGATCATGCGCCGAGGTCTGGTCGGTGACCATATCGGGGCGAATGCCACGCCTGAACATCTCCGGGACGATCTCGGCCGTATTGCCAAGCAGTCCGACCGACTTCGCCTCGCCGGCCTTGGTCCAGCGTTCGATCTTTTCCAGCGCCTCGTCGAGCGTCTCGGCGCGCTCGTCGACGTAGCGGGTGCGCAGGCGAAAATCGATCGAGTCCGGGTTACATTCGATGGCGAGACAGCAGGCGCCGGCCATGACGGCGGCGAGCGGCTGGGCGCCACCCATGCCACCGAGCCCGCCGGTCAGGATCCATTTTCCCTTGAGATCGCCGCCATAGTGCTGGCGACCGGCCTCGACGAAGGTCTCGTAGGTGCCCTGCACGATGCCTTGCGTGCCGATGTAGATCCACGAGCCGGCCGTCATCTGGCCGTACATCATGAGGCCCTTCTTATCGAGCTCGTTGAACTTTTCCCAATTCGCCCAGTGCGGCACCAAATTGGAGTTGGCGATCAGCACACGCGGGGCGTCCGGATGGGTGCGGAAGACGCCGACCGGCTTGCCCGACTGGACCAGCAAAGTCTCGTCATCGGCCAGCGTCCTCAAGGAGGCGACGATGCGGTCGAAATCGTTCCAGGTGCGCGCCGCCCGGCCGATGCCGCCATAGACGACCAGTTCGTTGGGATTTTCAGCAACATCCGGGTCGAGATTGTTCATCAGCATGCGCAGCGGCGCTTCCGTCAGCCAGGAGCGCGCGCTGATTTCGGTGCCGCGCGGGCTGCGGACTTCGCGGATGTTGTGGCGAGGATTGTTCATGGCGTCACTCCATAAGAGGATCTGATGTCAGACGCGCGCCCAGGATGTCGCGGTCTCGAGGATTTTCCGCAGGGTGGCGCGGATCGGTGCTGCGAACTCGGCGTCATAGGGCACCGGCCAATTGTCCGGCGTACCCTTGCCATCGGGCTCGCGCATATAGATGCGGTTGGAAAGTTCCATCTGCAGCGCATGCACGCCTTGTTGCGGCTGGCCGAAATGGCGTGTGATCCAGCCGCCCTTGAAGCGGCCGTTGATGACAAAGGTTTCACCGGTTTCGGCCATGATCTGGCCGACCATCGCCTGCAGCGTCGGATCGGCGCTCCTGCCGTCATTGGTGCCGAGATTGAAAACCGGCAGCGTGCCTTCGAACAGGCGCGGCAGCACTGAACGGATCGAGTGGCAGTCATAGAGCACGATCTTTTCGTGTAGCCCGCGCAACCGGCCGATCTCGGCCTGCAAGGCGGCATGGTAGGGCACGAAGAATTCCTCGCGACGCTCGTCGATCTCCGACGGCCCCGGTTCTTCGCCCTCGCGATAGAGCGGATCGCCATCGAAGGTCTC
>NZ_RZPW01000685.1:0-3358 GCF_003998455.1 Mesorhizobium sp. M7A.F.Ca.CA.001.08.2.1
GTGCTTGCCCTGTGGGAGCAGGCAGCGGCCGATCTCGCGCGGCTTGGCGCCGAGGTGGTCGAGGTCGATTTTCCCGTCGTCTCCAACTACGAACGCGACCGCCCCGGTGCGCGCACCATGGTCGAGCGCGGGCTGGTGCCGCAGGACTTCGCCGAGCGCGAACTCTGGGATCTCAGCATCTGGGGCTGGGACGACTTTTTGCGCGCCAATGCCGACCCGGCCGTGCCCGATCTCGTCTCCGTCGACGGCCCAAAGATCTTCCCGCAGCCGCCGGGCACGCTGCCCGACCGCTATGAGGGCGGCTTCGATCTGAGAGAATATGTGGAACGGGCGCGGTCCGGCGTCACGCCGTTCGCAGACATTCCAACGCTGGAAGACGGACTGAAGGGCCTCGAAGCAACAAGGCGGATCGATTTCGAGGTCTGGCTGGACGGCCAAGACATCGACGCCGTGGTGCTGCCCGCCGCCGCCGATGTCGGACCGGCCGATGCAGACATCGACGAGGCATCTGCCGCCCTTGCCTGGCGCAATGGCACCTGGGTCGCCAACGGCAATCTGGTCTGGCGCCATTTCGGCATCCCGACCGTCACCGTGCCCATGGGAACCATGGCCGATATCGGCATGCCGGTCGGCCTGACCTTCGCCGGTAAGGCCTATGACGACGAAAGGCTGCTGCGCATGGCCGGCGACTACGAACTGTCGACCCGGCGCCGCACCCTGCCCCCACGCACGCCGGAACTGACTGAAGATGTATTTTCCCGCCGGCCCACGCAAACCGGTAACGGCAAGGCACCTCCGCTCGTCATCGCGCTTGCCGCCGAGACGCGCACGACCGGCGATCAGGACGAGATCACCATCACCCTCGACCTGCCGATCGACGCCGAGGCGGAAAACGCCAGCGTCAAGGTGCATGTCAACGGCGAGCCTGTCGCCATGCAGCGAAGCGGAGCGCGCTGCTGTGGACAGGCATTGGTTCCGGCCGCAGAGCACCAGCGGTTCCACAGCGTCTGGCGTGGCTCGTATGGCTCGATCGTGACGGCTATTGTGCGGCTGGAGGATGGGCGCAGCGCCGGCGCCTATCTGGTTACGGGCGGGATTGGATGAACGCCAGCAGCTAGGAAGGCAGCGAAGTCAGCCATTCTTCCCAAAATTCCTGCTGCATATGGACGAAAACCGGAACCACGTCGACGCCATCATCAAATATGTCGACCAGATCGCTCTCTTGCGGAAATTGCCCCGTCTTCACCTTGCAGGCTATCAATCCGCGACTTTTCTCCATCACGGTATTTTCCGGATAAACATTGGCGCTTGCTCCGTAACAGAAGGGTAGCAGGCCATCGACTTCGAGTGCCTGACGGATTTGGAACAGAGCCTCGAAAAAATCTTCCTCTTCTGCCTAGATCACCTTGTCCCGATAACTGCATTTCAGATTGCATGCAGCGCCGTTCACGTGCAGCGTGAACACGGCTTGCTCGTCGTCACCAACGGAACCTGCTCCGATCAGAAAAACAGTACGCTGATGGTCCATCTCATCCCCCTCGCCATGTGACGGGATGGTAGTACGACAACGGCCGCTTTTCCAGCATGGCAGGGATTGGGACGCGGCCGCACTCCCTGCCGTCGTCATCCGCTGGCCAGGCGTCCCGCCGCAAAGGCAAGGTCCCGCCGAATGACATCCCGCTTGTCTTGCGACAGACCGGCAAGCAGCTTTTCATCGAGGCAGCCTGCTCGGATGAGATGAGTGAAGACATAAAGGAGCTGCGAATAGCGATAGTCGAACGTCCGATCGATATCCCGCCGCTGTTCACGCAAATAGTCTTCCAGCTCCCACATCTGGGAGGGAACCGTCACCGCACTGGCCTTGCTCTTGAATTCGGCCATCGTCTTTGCGAGGGCCGCCTCAAGAGCCTTATCGAAGGCGTGGCGGGCGAGCTTCTTTTCGGAAGCGGACCAACTGAAATCGTTCATTGGATATCTCCGTAGATTTCCTGTGAATTCCATCAGATTTTCACGAACTTCGCCTGCTTCTACCCCCGCGCCGCCCAAAGCAAACCCCGCTCCACCATCAGCGCCATTTCCGGCACCGCGAACTCATCCGCCGTGTGACCAAGGGAACTGTAGAAAACCTTCCCCGCCCCATAGCGCCGTTTCCAGACGACCGGCATGACGACGCCGCCTATCCCCGGAAAATGCGCGTCGGTGAAGGTGGTGGTCGCCAGCACCTCATTGCTTGGGTCGACATGCATGTAATATTGCTCCGACCGGTAGGCGAAATCGCTGATGCCTTTTGTGATCGGATCGTCCGGCCGGGTGATCGCGACAGTGTAGTCGATGATGTTGCCGGGATGCGCCCCCCATTGGCCGCCGGTCATGAACTGATAGTCGGGCTCATTGCGGAAACTGTCGCCCATCGTCCCGTGGAAACCGCCGAGCCCGCTTCCCCCGCGAACCGCAAGCGTCAGGTTCTGCAACTCGGCCTTTTCGATCGTCGACATCGTGATGACGGGCACGATGAGATCGAAGGAAGCGAGCTCCGGACCGGCGAACATCGCGGTGCCTTCGCCGAGCGTGACGTCGAAGCCGTTTCGCTCAAGCAAGGTGCGAACGAGCTTCGCGCTCTGCTCCGGCGTATGGCCCTCCCAGCCGCCCCAGGCGATCAAGGCCTTCTTTGGCATTGTGTACCTCCCTGGAAAACTCGGCCCTGATCGATCCGGCGTCAGCGCCAGCCCAGCGCTGGAGCGACATGGGTCAGGATCGCCTCGATGACATGCGCATTGTAGTCGACGCCGAGCTGGTTCGGAACGGTGAGCAGCAGCGTATCGGCTTCGGCGATCGCCTCGTCCTGCGCCAATTCCTTGATCAGCACATCCGGCTCGGCCGCGTAGCTGCGCCCGAAGATCGCTTTGGTGTTCTCCTCGATGAAGCCGATCTGGTCGCGGCTCTCGTTGCCGCGACCGAAATAGGCGCGGTCGCGATCGTCGACCAGCGCGAAGATGCTGCGGCTGACCGAGACGCGCGGCTCGCGCTTGTGACCGGCCGCCTTCCAGGCCTCGCGATAGATGCGGATCTGCTCGGCCTGCTGGATGTGGAACGGCTTGCCGCTCTCGTCGAATTTGAGTGTCGAGCTCTGCAGGTTCATGCCGAGCTTGGCTGCCCATTCCGACGTGGCGTTGGTAGCCGCACCCCACCAGATCCGCTCGCGCAGACCCTCCGAATGCGGCTCGAGGCGCAAGAGGCCGGGCGGATTGGGGAACATCGGCCGCGGATTGGGTTGGGCGAACCCCTCGCCCCGCAGCGTCTCGAGGAAGACCTCGGCATGATGCCGCGCCATGTCGGCGTCGCTTTTGCCTTCCGGCGG
>NZ_RZPW01000686.1:0-3356 GCF_003998455.1 Mesorhizobium sp. M7A.F.Ca.CA.001.08.2.1
GCACGGCGATATCGACGCCGTCCTTGCCCGAGCCGAAACCGGAAATCACTCGGCCGCGCACCGGCCAGCGCATCTTGCCGATGCCGGTGGCATCAGGCGCGACGGCATCGTCGGCCTCGGCCTGCTGGATGACCTTCGAATCCTTTTTCGGCGGCGTGTAGGACGCCAGCGTTTCAGACGGCGTGGTCTTTGCCGCGGGCTGCGTGGTGGCCGTCGTCACCGGATCGACCTTGGCCGGCTTGGCAGCGGCGACGGTCGCGGTTCCGCCGGCCGGCACCTTCAGGGTCTGGCCGATCTTGAGCAGTCCGTCCTTCATCCCGTTGGCCTGCTTTAGAGCAACGACGCCGACGCCGGTCTTCCTGGCAATCGAAGACATCGTGTCGCCCGACTGGACCGTGTAGGTCCCGGCAGCGCCGGTCGTCTTGGCAACCTGCGGCTTGGGCTCCTTGGGCTGGTTTGCTGCGGCCGACGCGTCGACCTGAGCGGCGGGCTTGCCTTCCTTAGGCTTCGGCTGCTGCGGCAGAACGGCGACCTTGTCCGGCGCAGTGGCCGGCAGGTTGTGCTTGCCGTCTTTCGCCGGCTTGGCATCCGCGACCTTCGCCTCGCTCTTGCTGGAATAGGCATAGGCCGGGATGACCAGCTTCTGGCCGGTCTTCAGCCCCTTGGTCGCGCTCAGCCCGTTGACCTTCATGATCACGTCGGACGGCACCTTGTAGCGCTGCGCCAGGCCGCCGATCGTTTCGCCGTCCCTGACGACGATCTCGGTTGCATGCGGAGTGCCGGAAGCAGCCACGCGGGGTTCGTCAGGTTGCGAAACCTTGAAAGGCGACGCCGCCGGAGCGACGGTGCCGGTCGTGGTCCTGTCGACATGCGGTGCCGGGGCCAATGCGGTGCGCACCGGCTTCGATGCCGGCGCCTGCTGCGCTTGGGCAACGGGCGGCGGCAGCGGCCGCGTCGAGACCGGCTCGAGGCTGGAGCGGCTGACCGATTGTGTATGGCTGCCATCGATCGGAGCGGCGGCGACATCGCCCGGATAGGGCTGCTGTACGGCATCCTGCTTGTTGATGATGGCGCGCTGATTGTTGGTCGAGGATGTAAAGACGTCGTCGACGCCATTGAACCGCGAAACCTGGGAACTGCACCCCGCAGCAGCACCCGCGACCATCAGAATGGCGCAGCCTCGCGCCAGATTGCGACCGTTTGTCTTCAAAACACTGAGTTGCATCGCACTAACCCGCACATACCCGGTACAAACTAGGCATGATTAAAGCGCGTTAATGTTACTCGACGGTTAACCTCATGGAATCCGACGCAATTTTTCTTAAAATATTAGAGAGCGAGCCGTGCGAAGATTTCGGGTCAGGTCAGCCGGGGTCGAAGGCGGGCGCACGACGCGGCCGAACATCGACATCCGCGCTAGATAACAGCGGCAACACCGCGCAGGATCGGCTGCAGGCGAACGAGGCCGATGTCTTCACGCTCGAAGCGGCTGCCGACCTTGGTCAGCTTGGCCAGCACCTGTTCGCCCTCTTCGGGGCCGATCGGAGCGATGACGATACCGCCGCTCGACAACTGGTCGAGCAGGAAACGCGGCAGGCTGTCGAAGGCAGCCCAGGCGACGATGCGGTCAAATGGCCCTTCATTCGGCAGCCCGCCGGAACCATCGGCGTGGCGCACGATCACATTGCCGATGCCGAGCGCCTCGAAGCGTTGCCGCGCCTGCTCGGCGAGCGTCTTGTAGCGATCGGTGGTGATGACCCGCGCGGCCAGCCGCGACATCACCGCCGAGGTGTAGCCCGAGCCGGTGCCGATCTCGAGCACGCGGTTGCCCTGCTCGATGGTGAGTGCGGCGATCACCGCCGCCTGCATGTCGGCGCCTTCGATCGCCTCGCCGCATTCGATCGGCAGCATGCGGTCCGACCAGGCGATCTGATGGAACTGGGCCGCCAGGAAGCCGCGCCGCGGCGTCGCCTCGAAGGCCGCGATCAGCGCCTTCGGCACAGTCCCCCGGCCGCGCAGACGCAGCAGAAAGGCGGCAAAACCTTCGCGGTCGTCGATCGGGAGGCCCTGGTTCATGCGAGCGCCTTGCTCAGTTGGTCACGGATTTCATGGGCGGTAAGGTCGAGCTGCAGCGGCGTCACCGACACCAGCCGGTTGCGCAAGGCGTAGAGGTCGGTGCCTTGCTTGCCTTCGACCGGCTCGCGGCCGAAACGCAGCCAGTAGTAAGGCAGGCCGCGCCCGTCACGGCGCTCGTCGACCCACAGGGAGTGCACGAGCTTGCCCTGCGAGGTGACCACCGTGCCTGCGACTTCCTCGGGCGTGCAGTTGGGAAAATTGACGTTGAGCAGCACGCCGTCGGGCAATGGCGTCGCGACAAGTTTCTTCAGCAGCGCCGGCGCCAGCGCCTCCGTCGTCTCGTAGGGCACGACGCGATCTTCGCCGACATAGCTGTAGCCCTGGCTGAGCGCGATCGAGCGAATGCCGAGCAGCGCGCCCTCCATGGCGCCTGCAACGGTGCCGGAATAGGTGACATCGTCGGCGATGTTGGCGCCCGAATTGATGCCGGACAGGATCAGGTCGGGTGCGCCAGGCAGGATCTTCTTGACGCCCATGATGACGCAATCGGTCGGCGTGCCGCGCACGGCAAAATGCTTCTCGCCAATCTTGCGCAGCCGCAGCGGCTCCGAGATCGACAGCGAATGCGCATAGCCGGACTGGTCCTGCTCGGGCGCCACCACCCAGACATCGTCGGACAGCGTACGTGCGACGCGTTCGAGCGACGCCAGGCCCTCGGCATGAATGCCGTCGTCATTGGTCAGGAGGATACGCATTATTTCGCTTCGATCTTTTCCAGACCGCCCATGTAAGGCCGCAGCACTTCAGGAATGGTTACGCTGCCATCCTCGTTCTGGTAGTTTTCGATGACGGCGATGAGCGCGCGGCCAACGGCTGTGCCCGAGCCGTTGAGCGTGTGGACGAAGCGGTTGCCCTTGCCGTCTTTGTCCTTGTAGCGGGCGTCCATGCGGCGCGCCTGGAAATCGCCGCACACCGAGCAGGACGAGATCTCGCGATAGGCGTTCTGGCCGGGCAGCCAGACCTCGATGTCGTAGGTCTTGCGTGCGCCAAAACCCATGTCGCCGGTGCAGAGCGTCATGGTGCGGAACGGCAGGCCGAGCCGTTTCAGCACTTCCTCGGCGCATTGCGTCATCCGCTCATGCTCGGCAAGTGACGATTCCTGATCGGTGATCGACACCAGCTCGACCTTGTAGAACTGATGCTGGCGCAGCATGCCGCGCGTGTCGCGCCCGGCCGAGCCCGCTTCCGAACGGAAGCACGGTGTCAGCGCGGTGTAGCGC
>NZ_RZPW01000687.1:0-3356 GCF_003998455.1 Mesorhizobium sp. M7A.F.Ca.CA.001.08.2.1
CATGTGATGTTCGACATGATAGTTCATGTTCCAATAGATGAAGCGGCTGATCGGGTTCATGTAGACGGTGCGCGTGTTCAGCCGGTGGTCGGTGACATTGTCGGCCAGCCCGATATGCTGCAGCAGGCCGGTCAGCACCATGTGCCAGCTGCCGTAGAGGCGCGGCAGGCCGATCAGCACCAGCGGCAGGAACGACCACAGATAAAGCGCCAGCCCGATCGCCCCGACATAGATGGCGACATGCCAGCGCGCGGCTGTGACCACCTTGTGAAGCTCCATCTCGGGAATAAAGCTTTTCTCGTCCGGCGAGATGCTGCCGAACGCATTGCGCACCAGCGTCGGCAGCGAATAGCGGAAATCGAGAACACCGGTGAAGGCGAGTGCGGCGCGCAGCAGGTCCGGCGGACGCATCACCGCGATCTCGGCGTCGCGGCCGACGATGATCGTGTCGGTGTGGTGGCGGGCATGGCTCCAGCGCCAGGTCACCGGATTGCGCATCAGCATGAAGCTGGCGATCTGGTAGACGGCATCGTTCATCCAGCGTGTGCGGAAGGCGGTGCCGTGGCCGCACTCGTGCCAGCGCGAGTCGCTGGACGAGCCGTAGAGCACGCCATAGACGAGCAGAAACGGCACCACCCACCACGTGCCCCAGAACCAGGCGATCCCGGCGGCGGAACCCAATATGGCAACGATCCAGATGATCGTGTCGCGGATCGCCGGGCCGTCCGAGCGCTGCATCAGCTCTTTCATCGCCTTGCGCGGCACATCGGTGTGATACCACTCGGCCGAGGCCAGCCCGGTCTCGATCGCGATGCGCGTGCTTTCCCCGACCAGGCTGTAGTCGCGCTTTTTCTCCGTCACATCGACCTCCGATTTCCGGCCCGCCAGCCGGAGCGTTCGTTTCGCCTCATGCCCTGTCCGCCAATCCCGGAAAATTTCCCGACGGCGCAGGATAATCCTGTTGCGGCTGCCTTGCGATCGACGCGATCTTCGCTTCGGCCTCGGCGATCGCGCCGGCGCCGTCGAGCACCCGGAACACCGCGTCGTAAGAACGGCTTTCACTATGCTCCAGCCAGATCATCTCGCCCCGCTCGCGCGCCGCGAGATTGCCCAGCACATGGTGTGTCGAGGGCTCTATGCCCAGCGCATACTGCCCCGCCTGAAAATTCTGCCATTGATATGCGCAAGGCAGCTGATCCTTGCGCGTCACCACTTCGAAGCCGAGCCCGAGCTGATCGTTGACCACTGCCACCGGCACCTCGCCATTGGCGTCCGCCGCCATCTCGTGCTGCCAGACCTGCTCGCTGAAACCCGATTGCGGCGCCGGCATCGTGCGGTAACCCACCTTCTGCGCCTGGTAGCGCTCGCCGGCATGGCCGGCCCAGACGACGTCGCGGATCGGCGCCAGATAGCGCGAACCCTCGTCGAGCAAGGGATGGCTGACATTGACGTGGTAAAAATACATGTGCGGCGTGCGGTTGAAACCGTGGTTGACGACGCGATCCGACAGCCGGATCTCGTTGCCGCCGACATCGGCCTCGATACGCCGGATCAGATGCAGATCCTCGCCGAACACTGCCGATTGCTGCACGGTGCCTTCGGCCCACAGCACGCAGCGGTCGCCGTCCCAGGTCTCGCCATAACCGGTCAGCCGCGCCGGAATGGTGCCGACGCGGCCATGCAGCGAATGGATCACGGTCTTCCTGCCCGGGTAGTTGTAGCTATCGGCCGGCACTTCTTCCCGGCCCAATATGTGGTCGAGGCCGCAGGTGACAAGCAGCCCTGAAAACGAACGCGCCCAGGCGAGCCCCCCTTCCCCCTCATAATCGTGCAGACCGGGGTTGCGAAAGCCGCTCGGCGAATGCCAGCCGATCGCCTGGCCCTTGAAGTCGCAATCGGCGATGTCGAGCGCCCGGTCGACCAGCGCCGTGAAACGCAGGCCCGAGCCGGTGCGGAACTCGAGCATGCGGATGCCGCGTTCCACGCCGTCGCCAAGCGTCATCAGCCGCACGCCGGCAAATTGCGACAGCATGCCCGAACGTTCCGACACCTGCCGGCGCGAAAGCGTCTTGCCGTAGAGTTCTACCATGTGACGGCCAACTTCTTCACTTCGCTCTCGTCTCTTTCAGCAGGGCCGACATATCGGCGCCGGTGATGATGCTTTCCACGGTCAGAAGATCGGTATCGGCAACCGTCTGCTCGGCGACGATCTCGCCGCGGCGCATGACGATGATGCGGTCGGCGACCTGGAACACGTGATGGATGTTGTGGGTGATCAAGAGCACGGAATGACCGGCGTCACGCACCTCCTTGACGAAGCGCAGCACGCCATGGGTTTCCTCGACACCGAGATTGTTGGTCGGTTCGTCGAGGATGATGACCTTGGCGGCGAACTGCATGGCGCGAGAAATCGCGATCGACTGCCGCTCGCCGCCCGATAGCGTCGAGACCAGCGCATCGGCGTCGAGTTTTTTCGAGATGCCGACGCGCTTCAACAGCGCCGACGCCGCGTCTCGCAATTTGGCGAAATCGAGCGGCGCGAACACGCCCAGCCATTTCAGCTTGACCGGCTCGCGCCCAAGGAAAAGATTGCGCGCGATGCTGAGATCCGGCGCAAGAGACGTATCCTGGTGGATGGTCTCGATGCCGAGGTCCATCGCGTCGCGTGTCGAACGGATCGAAACCTTTTCACCGCGCACATAGATGTCGCCACGGTCGATCGGAAACACACCGGAAATCGCCTTGATCAGCGTCGATTTGCCGGCGCCGTTGTCGCCGAGCAGGGCCACCACCTCGCCTTCCTTGAGGGCAAAGGACGCATTCTTCAGTGCGCGGACGCTGCCGAAGGATTTTTGCAGATTCTGCAGCCGGAGAACTTCCATCGTCAGCCCCTTGCGGCGTTCTTCTGCAGCAAAGCGTGCAGGATGAGCATGGCGAGGATGATCAGGCCGACGAAGATGTTGTAGGCGAGGCCCGGCACGCCGATCAGCACAATGCCGTTGCGGATCGCGCGCAGCATCAGCGCACCGACGATGGTGCCGAGGATCGTGCCGCGTCCGCCGGTCAGCGCCGTGCCGCCGACCACCACCATGGCGATCACTTCGAGCTCGTAGCCGGTGCCGGCCACCGGTGAAGCGGCCGAAATGCGGAAGGCGCTGATCATGCCGGCCAGCCCCGCCAGAACCGAAGTCAGGATGAACAGCCACACCTTGACGGCGTCCGCCGGCACGCCACGCGCCACCGCCGCGTTGCGGTTCGAGCCGATGGCGCTGATCCAGTTGCCGAGCTTGGCATAGCGCAGCACGTAGATTGCCAGCAGCGAGAGACCGATGAACCACCACAGCGAGGTGTAGAAC
>NZ_RZPW01000688.1:0-3349 GCF_003998455.1 Mesorhizobium sp. M7A.F.Ca.CA.001.08.2.1
GCCGTGCTTGCCGGCCGGAATGATCTCGCCGGGCAGCGACACCGTCAGCGACCCGTCGGCGCGCTCCAGCACCGAGAACTCGATCTCGCGGCCCTCGACGAATTCCTCGATCAACACTTTGCCATCGTAGCGGAAAGCCGTGTCGATGGCCTGCTCGAAGCCGTCCCTGTCATTCACCTTGCTGACCCCGAAGGACGAGCCCTGGCGCGCCGGCTTGGCGAAGAAAGGCAGGCCGAGCGTCCCGGCAATCTCCTGGAAGGAATGTTTGCCGTTTCGATGCACGGTGACGGAGCGGGCAACCGCCAGTCCCGCCTCGCGCATCAGCCGCTTGGCGACGTCCTTGTCCATGGCGGCGGCCGAGGCGAGAATGCCGCAGCCGACATAGGCGACATCGGCGACCTCGGCATAGCCCTGCACCGAGCCGTCCTCGCCGAACGGCCCGTGCAGCACCGGGAACACGACGTCGATGGGGGGCAGCTCAGGCTGCGTACCATCCCGCGACACCGCAACCAGCCGGCCCTTGCCGCCGGGCAACAAAGCAACCTCCGGGCCGTCTTCGGGGGCCGGCGCCCCTGCCGCCTCATCGCCGATCGCCGCGGCGCGATCGAGTTGTTGCAGCAGCCACCTGCCGCCTCGCGAAATGGCGATCGGCACGATATCGTAGCGCGTGCGGTCGATCGCCTTCAGCACATTGGCGGCCGAAAGGCGCGACACGTCGTGCTCGGCCGAACGCCCGCCATAGAGGATGGCCACTCTTGTCTTGTCGGTCATCGAAATCCCTCGACTGTCAAAAAATCAAATGGCGACGGCAATGCCGCGATTGGCAAAGAAGCGGTCGAAATCGGCCGGTGACAACACTGCGTCTGCCTGTGTGGCGGGCTCATGGCCGGACGGGTTGTGAAAGCGGAAACCTTCGTCGGATGCCGCGGTGATCAGCACCAGATGGCCGCCCTTCGAGGGCGGCTCGCGCTCGGGCCAGCGGATCGAGCTGCTGACCGACGCGATGAAGAAGCGCGTCCGCTGCATGATCGCCGGAATGTCTGATGTGGCGACATTGGTCATCACCTCGGCGCGCAGGCCGAAAGCTTCCTTCACGAAGCTGACGAAGGGCGCGTAGATCAGCCCCTTGATCGATCCCTCATTGACGACATAGCCGCCATATAAGGTGCAGCGCCTGGCAAGTTCGATCGTCGGCACGATCTCGCCGCGGCTGGCCAGGATCATCTTAAGGCAGGCCATGCCGCAGATGTTGGCGGCCCAGATTGCGTATTCATCGAGGGTCTCCGCCCCGGATCGCCTCCACAGCGGATCGCGCCTGAGCGCAACATCCGCGCCGTCGGCGAGCACGTCCAGCGTCATGTCAGGCGTTTCCCACTGGCTGAAAAACGGCACGGTTTCAGGCGGCGGGCTCATGCGGTCTCCTCGGTCGGCTGGTTCCATCTCGTATACGAGGATACGAGATGGATGAAAAGCCGTGACATTCAGTGGCGCGACCCAGAAGATGTCATCTTCCGTTTCGGTCAACCATCGTTGACATCCGGGGTTAGCGGAAGCCTCTCCCGCCTTCGTCATCCACAGGCGGAGCAGGAGCGAAGCTCCGTCGCGGAGACCCGAGGATGACGAACGTGGTGAATGCTGCGCGCCGCCTACTCGGCCTTCGCCCAGCCGAAAACCAGCCACGCATATTTCGATTTTTCGTAGGGTTCGACAGTGTAGGTCATCTGCATGTCGCCGTCCTTGGCGTAGATATCCAGCCGGGGCGCCGTATCCAGCTCGAGCCACGCCGAACTCTTGCTGAACGACCAGGTTCCGCACCAGACGCAAGGCCCCGACGTCGGATCCCCGGGCTGGTGAAAATTGTAGCGGCCGTCCGCCGTGATCTCCAGATAATCGAACGCCCCGTAAAACGCGGTCACCGTCTGCTGGAACTCACTGGCGGCCGCTTCCTGTTCCGGTGTCGGCGTATCCTTCATATCGCGCGGCGGCCGGATGGCTCCGCCGTTGAGTTTCCATTTGCCGACAAAATCCTTCTCGGTCGGCAGATATTCCTCCTGGGCCTGCGCCGATGAAATATAAGCAAAGGATGATATACTTGTGAGGCCAACGGCCCCGATCGCAAATAGAAGCGTGGCGGCACAGATCGCCCTTGCTGGGTTTTGCATAAAAAAATATCTCCACGGGGGGGTAAGGGGAGTTTTATTGAAAATTTGTGGCGGACGTTGCTTCGGGACCGATTCCCACCCGCCATTTGCACGGTTAGCATCGGGGCCACCGATCTGGCAACGCAAGGCAGCCTCTCTCCAGCATCGCCCATGCGTCCGCGATCCCGGCCGGCTGAATATCGGCAGCTTAGAAGGTGATCTTCACCGAAGCGGCGCTGCGGCTATGCGGGCCGTGATGGACGGCCTCGATGTTGTTGCCGTCCGGATCGAGCAGGAAGGCGGCGTAATAGCCGGGGTGATAGGGCCGTTCGCCCGGCGCGCCATTGTCCGTGCCGCCGGCCGCCAGCCCGGCCTTGTAGAAGCCGTCGACCATGGCGTGGTCCCTTGCCTGGAAAGCCAGGTGATGGCGGCCGGTGAGTTTTCCCTGTGCGGCCCGGCTGTCGGCAGTGGAGACAAACAGCTCGTCGGCCCAGAAAAAGTCGGCGCCGCTACCTCCGATCGGGACATCGAGCGCCTGCAGGACCGCCTCGTAGAAACGCCGGCTGGCCGGGAGGTTTCTGACCACCAGTTGGATGTGGTCGATGAGCCGGCCGCGATGCAATTCCTGGGTTTCCATGAAAACGCCTCCTCGTGTGGGTTCGAATTTAGGTTGGGATAGGGCGTCGTCAATGCGGATATTTCCCAGCAGACAAAGGGCCCGCCGGGAGGGGATCCGGCGGGCCTTTGGAAAGCATGTCTAGCCTTCAGGGGTCTGAGGGGGGATCAGACCTGGTAAGAACCTTTGTTGGCCGCGGAGGTTCCACCCGAACAAAAAAATTGCCGATGGCCCGTCCGCGGAATTCAAGCAGTGGAGGCGATTTCTTCGCGAGACCACTCACAGTTTGGAACTTTCCGCTCGCAACCGGGTTTGGTGGCGCGGTGGGAGGAATTGCGATTGGATTGTTTTCAGAGGCTCGAAGCGCTGGTCGACAGCGCCGGTGTCGACGATATCGAGGAAGCAACCGCTCTGCTGCGCCGGTTCAAGGGCAGGTCGCGCGAGGTCGCGGCAGCCATCGACGAATTCATGCTCGATTTCATGACCTTGGTCTTCGTCGTCGAAAACGGCGAAGAAGGTTTCGAAAGGCCGGTCCGCAAGCTCGCTCGCACCAGGCTTTCAAAGCTTGAGCGGCTGGTGACTGTAACGGCGG
>NZ_RZPW01000689.1:0-3330 GCF_003998455.1 Mesorhizobium sp. M7A.F.Ca.CA.001.08.2.1
GCACCAACGAGGCCGGGCTGGCGCAGACCGATTCCTTCGCCCAAGGCGTCGGGTCCACAGCGGTCGGTTACAATGCGACCGCGACCGGCATCAGCGCGCTGTCGCTCGGCCGCGACAGCAAGGCCAGCATCGACGGCAGCGTGGCGCTGGGCTCGGGTTCGATCTCCGATCGCGCGATCGCTCCGGCCACCGGCCAGATCGCGGCCGGTCCGTCCAACTTCATCCAGTACAACACGAGCGACAAGACGCTGCTCGGCGCCGTTTCGGTCGGCGATGTCAACTCCTACCGGCAGATCACCAACGTGGCCGACGGCACGCAGGACCAGGACGCAGTGACGGTGCGCCAGCTCGCCGGCGCCATCGCTGCCGTATCGGTTACCTCGACGAAATACTTCCACGCCAATTCGGCGGCGGGCGACTCGCTCGCGGTCGGCGCGGAATCGGTCGCGGTCGGCCCGACGACTGTCGTCAACGGCGACAATGGCATCGGCATCGGCAACGGCGCCATCGTCGACCTGACAGCGCCCGGCGGAACGGCCATCGGCCAGAACGCCCATGTGTTGCTGGCCGACGGCCTGGCGCTCGGCACCAATTCGCTGGCGTCCGGGGTCCAGTCGGTGGCGCTCGGCGCCGGCGCCCAGAGCACCTTCATCAACAGCGTGGCGCTCGGTGCGCAATCCATCACCACGGTCGGCGCGCAGGCCGGCTACACGGCCTTCGCGCTCGCCGGTCCGCAGACCTCGGTCGGCGAGGTGTCGATCGGCGCCGCCGGGGCCGAACGCAAGCTGACCAATGTCGCGGCGGGCTCGGCCGACACCGACGGCGTCAACGTCTCGCAGTTGCGCGGCGTGACGAAAAACGTCACCGACCTGTTCGGCGGCGTTACCACGATCAATCCCGACGGCTCGATCACCGGCCCGACCTACACTATCCAGGGCAACAACTACTCGACCGTCTATGACGGCCTGACGGCCGTCGACAATGCCCTGACCACCATCAGCAATGGCGGCGGCATCAAATACTTCCACGCCAATTCGACGCTGGCCGACAGCATCGCCGGCGGCACCAACGCGGTGGCGATCGGGCCGGAAAGCGTGGCGAGCGGCGCCGAGAGCGTGGCTGCGGGCCATGGCTCGACGGCTACCGGGGCGGGCGCCGTCGCGCTCGGCCAGGGTGCGCAGGCCAACAACGCCAACGATGTGGCGCTCGGCTCCGGCTCGGTGACGCAGACAGCCGTCGGCACCTCCAGCACCGTCATCGGCGGCAAGACCTACACCTTCGCCGGAACGACTCCGACCGGAACCGTCAGCGTCGGCGATGCCGGCGCCGAGCGGACGATCACCAATGTCGCCGCCGGGCGCGTCGATGCCGGCAGCACGGATGCGATCAACGGCTCGCAGCTCTACGCCACCAACACGGCGATCGAGGATTTGAAAGCCGGCGTCGGAAACCTCACCCAGAACGCGGTGACCTATGACGCCCCGGGCGGCGTCAAGTCGAACACCATCACGCTGCAGGGTGGCGACGTCAACGCGCCGGTCGTCATCTCCAATGTCGGCCCCGGCGTCAAAGGGACCGATGCGGTCAATGTCGACCAGATGAACCAGGGCCTGACCGCCGGCAAGAGCTATACGGACAACCGCGTGGCTTACGCTATCGATACGTCCAACGACTACACCGACAAGGTAGCCGCCACGACCCTGCAGCAGGCCAACGACTATACCGACCAGAAGCTCGGCCAGCTCAATTCGGACATCAACGGCATCCGCGACGAGGCCCGGCAGGCGGCCGCGATAGGCCTCGCCGCCGCCTCGCTGCGCTACGACGACCGGCCCGGAAAGCTGAGCGTCGCGGCGGGTGGCGGCCTCTGGCGCGACGCAGGCGCATTCGCCTTCGGTGCGGGCTACACCAGCGAGGACGGCCGCATCCGCGGCAACCTGTCGGGCACGGCAGCGGGTGGGCATGTCGGCGTCGGCGCCGGCATCAGCTTCACCTTGAACTGAGGCAGGGATGAAAGGACTTGTTGCCCTGACCTGCCTGGCGCTTTGCGGCGGCCTCGTGCCGGCCGCCGGGCAGGTTGCGCCGACCTACAGGATCAAGCCTTCGGACGTGGTGCTCCCGCCCGAGGTGAAGCTCGGAGACTACCAGCGCACCATACGCCCATTCGACAACTGGACGCTGATCTGCGACGAGAACCTCAAAGCCCGCAAGAAGGTCTGCAACGTCTCGCAGATCATCGAGGACGCGTCCGGCAAGATGGCCTTCAGCTGGTCGCTTGCCGCCACCCAGGACGGCAAGCCGTACATGATCCTGCGCACCGCCCCGAACGCCAGGAGCGATGGCCTGGTGTCCGTGAAATTCGATGGACAGAAGCAGCCGATCGACGTGCAGCTGAACGGCTGCAACGAAATGGTCTGTGTCGGCATGTTGCCGGTCGGCCCCGTCATGCGCCGGCAGATATCGCAGAACGCGACGCCGGCGATCTCCTACTCGACGGTCGATGGGCAGACGATCACCGTTACCGCAACGCTCAAGGGGCTGTCAGACGCCCTTTCACCACTCAAATAACCGAGGCGCCACCATGAGCCAGCAGGACCAGTTCACGTCCGCCAAACGCACTCCTAGCGTCGAGGCGGATCGGCAGAGGCGGGCCGAGCCCCCAAGGCGCTGGCCACGCGCGGCCGGATATTCACTGCTGGGATTGGTCGTGGCGGGGCTTGGCTTCGCCGCCGGGAATTACGCCGCGGTCGCCAATCTGGTCGGCGGCGCGACGGCCGCACCTGCAGCAACAGCGGCGGCCCCCGTGCTTCCGGACACGCCCTTCCTCGAGCATGTCAAGCAGGCCGGTGTGCAGGCCTGCTCGACCGTCTATCCAGTGCTCGGACAGATCCTGACGACCGGCACGAAATACAGCGTCAAATCCCTGTGGAACGACCAGGCCGCCGACAAGCACGCCATCCAGGCCTTTGTCGGCATGGACTATGCGTCGGAACGCTATAGCGGACCGGCCGCCGGCATCGTCTTCGCATCGCCCACCGCCACGGGTTGCGAAGGGGCGATGGTGCGGGTGGCGCCATTCGCCAGCCCGTGCGCCGACATCGCATCCATCCTGCCGCAGGGCAGCAAGATCACCGACCATCTTGGGCAGGTCGAGGTCTACGAGCTCGGCGGCAATGCCGGTGAAGCGCTTCTCCTGCCGACGGGCAAAAGCTGTGTGGTGATCTCCCTTGCTTCGGCGGCGAAGTAGGACGCGAAGCGAGTGAGGTCAAGGAAAGGATGCCGACCATGAGATTGCAGGCTTTGGCAGTTTTGGGCTTGACCTTGTTGTGG
>NZ_RZPW01000068.1:0-13881 GCF_003998455.1 Mesorhizobium sp. M7A.F.Ca.CA.001.08.2.1
CACGAAGCCCTTGGCGACGGCGGTGATGGTCACCTCGCTTTGCCCGGCGAGATCAGGATAGGGTTCCGATAGATCCCAGTCGCGCCGATCGAGTACGGTTTCGACAGCATTGACGACAGTCTCGAACGGCAGGTCGTAGCTGCGTGCGCTGACCAGCGGATAGCTATCGGTCTGCAGCCGCTGTTCCCCAGGCGTCGACGGCGCAAGCACGTTCATATCCTTCGTGCGGTCGCTCACGTCCAGCGCCGGCGGTTCGTCGAAATCCGTCGAGATATCCCTGAGCGGCGGATAGATCGTCGCCCAGTAGGCGGCGACGCCGTAGGGTGCGAGCACCAGCAGCGCCAGCAGCGCGCCGACCGTCAGGTCGCGACCGCCGCGGTCGCCGAAATTCCAGAGCCGCGAAAAGGCAAACCCGGCAAACAACAGCGCCATCGCCGCCAGCAGCGCGACAATGCCGAGCACCCACAGAAAGACAGGTGTTTCGACGAGATCGAAGCGATGGCCGACAAAGACCGTCAGCAGCAGCACCAACGAAAAAGCGGCCGTGCGCCGCGACCATCCGGCCGCCCTCGACGTTTGCCGTTCAGGAATACTTGCCATCGATTGCCGCACCACCCCAACCCGAACGGAGACTTAGAACCTTTTTGCGATGCCATGAAGCCGAAACATGCGACATCGCGTCAATCCGTCGGCAGGCGATAATCCTTGAACTGCTGGCGCAAGGTGATCTTCTGGATCTTGCCGGTGGCGGTGTGCGGAATTTCACCGACGAAGGCGACATCGTCCGGCATCCACCATTTGGCCACCTTGCCGTCCATGAAGTCGAGAATATCAGCCTTGCTCGGTTCCTTGCCCGGTTTGCGGACGACGACCAGCAGCGGCCGTTCGCCCCATTTCGAATGGTGGACGCCGATGGCTGCCGCCTCGGCGACATCGGGATGGCCGACAGCCAGGTTCTCGAGGTCGATGGTCGAAATCCATTCGCCGCCGGACTTGATGACGTCCTTGGCGCGATCGGTGATCTGCATATAGCCGCCGGCGTCGATGTGGGCGACGTCGCCGGTATCGAACCAGCCATCCCCGTCGAACTGCTCCACGCCGGCGCCGCCATAATAGGCACGGGCAACGGCCGGCCCACGCACTTTCAGGCGGCCAAATGTCTTGCCGTCCCAGGGTTGCGCATTGTTGTCGTCGTCGGTCACCTTCATTTCGACGCCGAACGGCGGATAGCCCTGTTTCTGCTGGACATCGAGCCGGGCTTCGCCCTCAAGACCAGCATAGTCCGGCTTCAGGGTGCACAGCGTGCCGAGCGGCGACATTTCGGTCATGCCCCAGGCATGGATGACCTGGACATCGTAGTTCTGCTGAAACTTCGTCATGATCGCGCGCGGGCAGGACGAGCCGCCGATGACGACCTTATTGAGATAGGGAAGCTTCTTGCCGGTCTCCTCCAGATGCTGCAGCAGCATCATCCAGACGGTCGGCACGGCCGCACTGAAGGTCACCTTCTCGGTATCGAGCAATTCATAGATCGAGGCGCCGTCCATCTTGCAGCCGGGCATGACCAGCTTGGCGCCGATCATCGGCCCGCTCTGGCCAAGGCCCCAGGCATTGGCGTGAAACATCGGCACGACAGGCAGGATCGTGTCGCGCGACGACAACCCCATGGCGTCGGGCATGGCGGCGATCATGGCGTGCAGCACGTTCGAACGGTGGCTGTAGACGACGCCCTTGGGATCGCCCGTGGTCCCGGAGGTGTAACACATGCCTGCGGCGGTGCTTTCGTCGAAGGTCTTCCAGGCGAAGTCGCCATCCGCCTCCTCAAGCCACTCTTCATAGGCGACCACATTGGGCAACGTCGTCTGCGGCATGTGTGCCTTGTCGGTCAGCACGATCACCTGTTTCAGCGACTTGACGGCGCCGGCGATCTTCTCGAGCAGCGGCACGAAAGTCAGGTCGACGAAGACTGCCTTGTCCTCGGCATGGTTCATGATCCAGACGATCTGCTCGGGAAACAGCCGCGGATTGAGCGTGTGGTAGATGGCGCCGATGCCCATGATGCCGTACCAGGCCTCGATGTGGCGGGCGGTGTTCCAGGCCAGCGTCGCGATGCGGTCGCCCAACCCATAGCCGTCGCGCTCCAGCCGCTGGGCGACCTTCAGGGCGCGACGATGGATGTCGGCGTAGGTGGTGCGCACGATCGGCCCCTCGATCGAGCGTGACACGATCTCGCGCACGCCATGCTGCCGCTCGGCATTGTCGATGAGCTTATGGCAAAGCAGCGGCCATTCCTGCATCAGTCCCAGCATTCGGTCCTCCCTCACGCTTTTGCGTTGTGCTTTTTGTCCCATTGTGGAGCGAACCGACGGATTGTCCAGCCGCCAATACGGCCGAGCACTGCATTGGGAACAACCGCCACAATCCGGCCATCGTCGGCGTTAAGCTTCGTTAACGGGCAAAGGGGTGCGATTGGCGACTGAAAGAGGTTCGCATGGACGCGCAGCTCGACGACAAGGCTCTCGAGAGTACGCTTGCCGAAAGTCTGGCCGATCTGGTGCCGGACACAAAGACTGTTTCCGAAGATGAATTTGTTGAAGTTGTCGGCGGCGCGCTGGAAGCGGTCGGCGGCACGTTGCTGTTCAAGATGTGCGTCCAGAACCAGGGCGAGGACCAGCACGTCGCAGCCGCGTCAGTCGGCGATGGCGGAAACCGCCAGTTCCTGCTGCTCACCTTGCCGACCGGCGGTGGTTCCCTGAAGGTCGAGACCGTATCGAGAAGCAGCAACCCGGTCGCCGGTATCGCTGCCGCCTATGCCGGTCTCATGGACGTGTTCAAGGCCGCTGCCTGACAGCTGACGACAAGTATCGAGGATATTCGGAGGCGCGATCCGGCAGTGCCGGCCTGGGGAGGTGTTTGCGTGTTGCATGGCGACGGCAGGCCTTGAACAATGCGTTTGCGCGACACATCTCAAAGTCGACGCAAGGAGAGCCGCCGCATGGATCAGATCGCCAACCCCGCACCCGGTTTCCAACGCAACCCGGACAAAATCATCACCATCGAGCCCTATGCCGGCACCGTTACCGTGCGCGCCGGAGACGTGGTCATCGCTTCAACAGCGAAGGCCAAGGTGCTGACCGAAGCTCCCTATCCGGCGGCCTTCTACATTCCGTTCGCCGACATCGATTTCGGCAAGCTTGGCCGCACCGACCACTCGACCCATTGCCCCTACAAGGGCGATGCAAGCTATTGGAGCGTGCTGCCTGCCGGCGAGACCGGCCAGAACGCCATGTGGGCCTATGAACGGCCTTTCGACGAGATGGCTGAAATCGGCAACCACGGCGCATTCTACGCCAGCAAGGTCACGATCGAAGCCAAACCGGACTGAGCCAACGCCGAAGCGGGATACGCTCGGCTGGCCACTCACTCCGTGGTGCCGTTATTGCCGATGCCCTCGGCATCGTCGAGCCGCACAAAGGTCAAGCCCTTGGCCTTGAGCGCCAGCAGCCCCTGCACCACGCCTTCGCCTGCCGCATGGGTCGGCTGGTTGATGTGCGAGATAATGACGTCGCCGTCCTTGGCCGCCGCGATGCGCCGCGCGGTTTCCTTGGCGCCGAGCAAGGAGCCGCCGTCGCCGTTTATCGAGAATCCCGCGACCTTGAAGCCAAGCTTGCGGATCATGGCGATTGCCGACGGGCTGTATTCGGCGGTTGCGCCACGAAACCATTTCGGCGCCGGCTCGCCGGTCCCGGCAAGAGCGGCGGCTCCCGATTCGACCTCGGCCAGCACCGCATCCGGGCTGCCGGCGCTGCGGATGCCGTAGATTTTCCGCGGCGTGTCGACCGCCGGGATGTGGTGACCGCCGTGATTTTCCAGTTCGAACAGATCGGGATGCGCCCGCATGATCTCGACGGCGGCGGCGTTCCGCTTCAGCCAGATGCCGGTCACGAAAATGGTGGCGGGGATCTTGTTGTCCACCAGCGCCGAAAGGATCCGGCTGTCGGTCTGTCCGCCGCAGGCATCGAGCGTGAGTGCCACACGGCCGGCGCCGCTCGCCTGCGGCCTGATGTGCAGCGTCGGCTCGACGAGCGGCGCGGCATGGCCGGCGGATGCCATCGCCAACGACATGGCGATCATCCAGAGATTTTTTTGCAGCAGGCGCATCAAACCGATTTCCTGACCCGTCATTTCAAGCAGGCATCCCAAAGACCCGCATGAAGGCGGAAATCAGGATGATGCATAGCAGAAAAGCGCTCCACGCGACAATGTGACCGTGCCTGCGGCGAAGGGGTCATTCCACCGCGTCGAGAGTCGTGCATGCGACCCATGATCTCAGATGACGCATTCCAGCTGCATTTCGGTGCGCGAAAGAACCTCGCGCACCGCGTCGACCACAGGCTTGACCTCCAGGCCCCAGACGCAGCATGCCTTGCTGGGATCCGGCGCGCGGCAAAGGTCCTCGGCCATGCAGGCGCAAGGCATCGGCGGCTGGAGCGAGATGCTGGGCACGCCAACGGGACCCCAGCGCGACGGCTCCGTCAGACCGAACAGCCCGACAACCGGGGTCCCGGTGGCCGCGGCCATGTGCATCGGGCCGCTCTCATTGCCGAGAAACAGCCGGGCCTGTTTCAGCACCGCCAGCAGGCTTTCAAGCGAAAGGTCACCGACGAGATTGACGACCGACGGCGCGGTCCTGGCGACGATGCGTTCGGCGATCTCGCGCTCGTCCGGGCCGCCCACCAGCACGACGTCCAGGCCGGTCTCGCCGGCAATCTCGACGATCGCTGCTGCAAACCGCTCCGGCTGCCAACGTCGCCCCTCGAAGCTTGCACCCGCATGCACGGCGATGAAGGCATTTGGCCGCAGATGGTGCTTATCCAGCAGCGCCAATGCTTTCGCCGTCTCCAATGGCAGCGGCTGAAGGTTCGGAATCACCGTGCGAAGTTCAATGCCGAGCGCTTCGAGCGGCGAGAGGTAGCGGTACAGGAAATGCTCGCCATCAAAGCCGTAGGGCTTGGCAAAGACGTTGGCGGGCTGCCGCTCCAGCATACGCAAAGGTCTTTCGGAAGGATTGTAACCGACACGGGTCTTGGCGTTGACGAGCCCGGTGACGATGCGCGACGTCTTCGAATCGCTCAGGTCGATGGTCAGGTCGAATCGGAAGCGGCGCAACGCCCGCACCATCGCGTAAAGCTCCTTCCCGCGCTCCAACGGCGTTCCGCGCATGCGGTCGCGCCTGAATGCGACCACCTCGGAAGCGATACCATGGGCCATGACGAAGCTTTCGAAGCGAGCCTCGCACAGAAAGACGATGCTGGCGCCGGGGAACTCGAGCCGCAGGTTCTTGGCGAGCGCCGAGGCGAGGACGAGATCTCCTATGAACTTGGTTTGAATGACCAGGATCGAGCGGAGCGGCGCGGGAGAAATCTGCAGCATCTGTTTCCGGGAGCAATTTGCGGACGGCCGCAAATTGGGCAGGAACAATGTCGAGATTACACGACGCCGCCAGCACGTTCGCGTGAATTGCCTTACAAAACGGTAAGCTGGATGGACCCTATGCGCGGCCTGTCTTCGCAACCAGCACCGCTGCCTGCGCGGCCGCCAGCCTGGCGATCGGCACGCGATAGGGCGAACAGGATACGTAGTCGAGGCCGACCTCTTCGCAAAAGCGGATCGAGGCCGGATCGCCGCCATGTTCGCCGCAGATGCCGAGCTTGATGTCTGGCCGCGTCGCCTTGCCCTTTTGCGCGGCCATGCGCACCAGTTCGCCGACGCCCTCGATGTCGAGCGAGACAAACGGGTCCTGATCGATAATGCCCTTCTGGCGGTAGGTTTCCAGGAACGAGGCCGCATCGTCGCGCGAGATGCCAAAGGTCGTCTGGGTCAGGTCGTTGGTGCCGAAGGAGAAGAATTCGGCTGACTCCGCGATGACATGGGCACGGATCGCGGCGCGGGGGAGCTCGATCATTGTGCCAGTGAGATAGTCGATCTTGACGCCGGTTTCCTCCATGACGCTCTTGGCAACCGCATCGATGCGCGCCTTGACGTAGTCGAGCTCCTTCACAAGGCCGACGAGCGGCACCATGATCTCGGGGACCACCAGGGCGCCGGCCTTCCTGCCGGCCTCCACGGCCGCCTCGAAAATGGCCCGCGCCTGCATTTCGGCGATCTCGGGGTAGGAGACGGCCAGGCGGCAGCCGCGATGGCCGAGCATCGGGTTGAATTCGTGCAGCGCCTCGGTGCGCTGCCTGAGCTTGTCCGGCGATACCTTCATGGCGGCGGCGACCTCGGCCACCTCCTCCTCGGTCTTGGGCAGGAATTCGTGCAGCGGCGGATCGAGTAGGCGGATCGTCACCGGCAGGCCGGCCATGATCTCGAACAGTTCGAGGAAGTCCGAGCGCTGCATGGGCAGAAGCTTGGCCAGCGCGGCGCGCCGGTCCTTTTCGGTGTCCGCCAGGATCATCTCGCGCATGGCGACGATGCGGTCGCCGTCGAAGAACATGTGTTCGGTGCGGCAAAGGCCGATGCCCTCGGCGCCGAAGGAGCGCGCCATGCGCGCGTCGAGCGGCGTTTCGGCATTGGTGCGCACCTTCATGCGGCGGACCGCGTCCGCCCACTCCATGATGGCGGCGAAATCGCCGGAAAGTTCGGGTTGCAGCATCGGCACGGCGCCCTTCAGCACCTGGCCATTGCCGCCGTCGATGGTGACGATGTCGCCCTTGCGGAAGGTAGAGCCCATCGCCATCAGCGTGCCGGCCTTGTAGTCGACACGCAGCGAGCCGGCACCCGAGACGCAAGGCTTGCCCATGCCGCGCGCCACCACCGCGGCGTGGCTGGTCATGCCGCCGCGCGTGGTCAGGATGCCTTCCGCCGCATGCATGCCGTGGATGTCTTCGGGGCTGGTTTCGATGCGCACCAGGATCGCCTTGCGGCCCTGCGTCTTCAAGTCCTCAGCATCGCCTGAGGAAAAGACGATCTCGCCGGTAGCGGCACCGGGCGAGGCCGGCAGTCCGATGCCGATGACGTCGCGCGCGGCCTTGGGGTCGATGGTGGGATGCAGCAACTGGTCGAGCGAGGCCGGGTCGATACGGGCAACGGCTTCCTCTTTCGTGATCAGCCTGTCGCGCGCCATCTCGACGGCAATTTTCAGCGCCGCCTTGGCGGTGCGCTTGCCGGAGCGGGTCTGCAGCATCCACAATTTGCCGCGCTCGATGGTGAATTCGAGATCCTGCATGTCGCGGTAGTGCTTCTCCAGACTATCGGAGATGGTGACGAAGGACTGGAACGCGTCAGGCATCAGCTTCTGCAGCGACGGCTTGTCCGAGCCTGCTGCGATACGCGCCGCTTCGGTGATGTTCTGCGGCGTGCGGATGCCGGCAACGACGTCCTCGCCCTGCGCGTTCACCAGGAACTCGCCATAGAGCATCTTTTCGCCGGTCGACGGGTTGCGCGTGAAGGCAACGCCGGTGGCCGAGGTTTCGCCCATATTGCCGAACACCATGGCCTGGACGTTGACCGCCGTGCCCCAGCTTTCGGGAATATCGTGCAGGCGGCGATAGGTGATGGCGCGGTTGTTCATCCAGCTCGAGAACACGGCTGATATCGCGCCCCAGAGCTGCTCGTGCGGATCCTGCGGAAACGGCCTGCCAAGCTCTTCCTCGACTTTGGCCTTGTAGAGCGCGATGACGCCCTGCCATTCGAGCGCCGTCAGTTCGGTGTCGAGCTCGTGCCCGAGCCCGCCCTTCTGGTCCTCCAGGATTTCCTCGAACACTTCGTGGTCGAGACCCATGACGACATCGGAATACATCTGGATGAAGCGGCGGTAGCTGTCATAGGCAAAGCGCGCATCGCCGGAATCGGCGGCCAGCGCCTCGACCGTCTCGTCGTTCAGGCCGAGATTGAGGACGGTGTCCATCATGCCGGGCATCGAGGCGCGAGCGCCGGAACGCACCGACACCAGCAGCAGTTTCGACGGGTCGCCGAACCGACGACCGGTCAGCCGGCCGATGTGATCGAGCGCGACCGCGACATCGGCTTCCAACCCGGCCGGATAAATACGGCCGTTGGCGTAGTAGGCGTTGCAGACCTCCGTGGTGATGGTGAAGCCCGGCGGCACCGGCAGCCCCAGGCTGCACATCTCGGCCAGGTTGGCGCCTTTGCCGCCCAGGAGATTCTTGTCGCTGGCACGGCCCTCCGCCGCACCATCGCCAAAGGTGAAAACCCATTTGGTCATGCATCGCTCTCCGGTTGCAGGAGATTGGAAAGATTGGCGAAACGGAAAGTTCCGCCGGTCCGTCCTTGGAGCGATATGATGCTGCAGTGCGAAAGGCAAGGCGTCGGTAAAGCCGCCCGGCCACTACAATCGATTAAGCAAAGCCGTGCCCCAGAATGCGGCGGCTTCGAAACCGATCGGCCCAACTCCCAAGCGACTTGCCAACGGATCGATCGCTGAAGCCGTGCTGGAAATTACATCGCATTATTGGCCCTACCGTTCGGCGTTGGTGCGTTGCAGACGGTAGCTTTTCAATTGCATCAAACAATGCTGTTGATCAAAAATTTCCCGCACTGTTGATCTGAGAAATAGATGCTTGCTGGCGCAGCCGCGCTGTCGTAGCTCTTGGTCTCCGACTGTATCGAATCGCCGGGGGGCGAGACGTCCGATTCGCTTTTGTGCGCGAGCAGGTCAGATCCACTATCGCGCTGGTCTGTCGCCGACACGGCAGCCTTGGGGAAGGGGGGAAGACATTGAATGTCGCAGCGTCGACTATCGTCGGAAGCCGGCACTTCCTGTTCAGGATTCGGTTTCAACTGCTTGGCGGACTGACATTCGCGATTTTTGCGCCGGCGATTATCCGGATTGTCTTCAATCCTGAATTTATCTATTCGGCCAATCTTCAGGTAACAGTAGCCGCTGCGGTCATCGCTCACCTTGTGGGCTTCTTATCTTATCGCCGCATCGGAAATTTCCCGGGCGTGGCCGCCGCAAGTTACATCTTGCCGACATTTGCCCTGTCCTACGGGGCTGTTTTCCTGACCATCTTCTTTTTTCGGTTCGAGTACAGCCGGTTTCAGGCCGCCGCCAGTTTTACGCAGTCCACGCTCTGGTATTTCGGCCTGAGCCTGTTGACGCGGCGTCTCGATCCGTACCGGCTCGTCGTGATTCCCGGCGGAGATGTCGAGCGCCTCAAGACATTACCGGGTGTGCATTGGTTTTGGATCAAGTCGACCAGTACGATAATCGAAAGAGCCAGCGGCGTGGTCGTTGATCTGCGTGCCGATCTTGGCGCGGAGTGGGAACGATACATCGCGGATCGGGCCCTTTCGGGAACGCCCGTATACCACGTCAAGCAGGTCAGCGAGTCGCTGACCGGTCGGGTCGAGATCGAGCACCTGTCGGAAAACACGCTTGGTTCGCTCAATCCGAACCAGGCCTACCTCAAGATCAAGCAGGCGGTCGACTGGGTCTCGGCACTTGTCTTGACTATCGTTCTTTCCCCCGTTCTGGCGTTGATTGCGCTGCTGATCCGGCTGGATTCCGATGGTCCCGCGCTGTTTCGCCAGCAACGCATGGGCTACCGGGGCAAGATCTGCACGGTCTACAAGTTTCGCTCGATGCGCCAGCACTCTGGCGCCGGCAGCGACAAGGAGAGGGCGATCACTAGGCACGACGATGATCGCATCACCCGAGTCGGGCGTTTTCTGCGAAAATCCAGGATCGACGAACTGCCGCAGGTCATCAACATCCTGCGTGGCGAAATGAGTTGGATCGGACCGCGACCGGAAGCTGTCGTGCTGTCACAGTGGTACGAGGCTGAGCTGCCATTCTATCGCTACAGACATATCGTCAGGCCAGGCATAAGCGGGTGGGCACAAGTAAATCAGGGGCATGTGGCTGCTGTCGATGACGTTATGGAAAAATTGCACTATGATTTCTATTACATAAAGAACTTTTCGCCTTGGCTGGATGTTTTGATAACTCTCAAGACAATGAAAACGATGCTTACCGGCTTTGGTGCGAGATGACCAATGCGAAGCATGGCTCTGGAATAGCAAGCGCAGGAAGCAGATGGATCTCGCCTCCAGGAAAATAGCAATCATCGGGCTTGGCTATGTCGGTCTGCCGCTGGCGGTCGCCTTCGGCGTCACCAGGCATGTCGTCGGCTTCGACATCAACCAGCCGAGGGTGGACGCGCTGAAGCGTGGCGACGACCATACGCTGGAAGCCAGCAGCGATGAGATCAGTGCCGCGTCGCGGCTGACATTCACCACCGACAAGGCCGATCTGCGCGATTGCGGGATTTTCATCGTCACGGTTCCGACGCCGATCGACAGGGCCAACCGTCCGGATCTGAAACCGCTGATCATGGCATCGACTTTGGTCGGTGAGGTCATCTCGCCAGGCGCGGTGGTGATCTTCGAATCGACGGTCTACCCCGGCTGCACGGAAGAGGTGTGCGCTCCGCTGATCGAGAAACATTCGGGCCTGCGCTACAATGAGGGGTTCTTCCTCGGCTACAGTCCCGAGCGCATCAACCCGGGCGACCGGGAGCATCGGTTGCAAACGATCGTCAAGGTCACCAGCGGCTCGACGCCGGAAGCGGCCAAAGGTATCGATGCGCTCTATGCCTCGATCGTGCCGGCAGGCACACACCGTACCTCGAGCATTGCGGTCGCCGAAGCGGCCAAGGTCATCGAGAACACTCAGCGCGACCTCAACATCGCGCTGATGAACGAGCTGTCGCTTATCTTCGGCAAGCTCGGCATCGACACCTCCGAAGTGCTGGAAGCCGCCGGCACCAAATGGAATTTCCTTCGCTTCACGCCTGGTCTGGTCGGCGGCCACTGCATCGGCGTCGATCCCTACTATCTCACCCACAAGGCCCAGGAACTCGGCTATCATCCGGAGGTGATTCTTGCCGGCCGCCGTATCAATGACGGCATGGGTCAGCATGCGGCGGATCAGACGGCCCGCCTGATGATGCGCAAGGGAATACCTGTCGTTGGCAGCCGGATTCTGGTGATGGGCGCGGCCTTCAAGGAAAATTGTCCGGACCTGAGGAATTCCAAGGTCGCCGATATCGTTGCCCAACTGAAGGAATACAATGCCGGCATCGACATATGGGACCCCTGGGTCGACGCGCAGGAATGCGCGCGTGCCTTCGGCGTAGCGAGCATGAAGGACATTCCCGACCAGCGCTATGACGGCGTTATCGTGGCCGTCGGCCACAGGCAGTTCCGCGCTCTGGGCGTCGACGGCCTGCAGGCTCTTTGCAAGACCCCCGGCGTCATTTACGACATCAAGGGTCTGTTTCCCAGGCATGTCACGGATGGGCGCTTCTGATGAAGGTTCTGGTCACCGGCGCGGCCGGCTTCATAGGGTATCACGTAGCCAAGCGGCTGCTGGAGCGCGGTGACGAGGTCGTCGGCATCGACAACATCAACGACTACTACGATCCGGAAATCAAGGAGGCGAGACTGCAGCTCCTGGACGAAGCGAGCCGCAAGACCAATGCCGGATACCATTTCATCCGCGGCAATCTCGCCGACAAGAGCGTGGTCGACGCCTGCTTTGCCGACCACGCATTTGACCGGGTGATCCATCTCGCCGCCCAGGCCGGGGTTCGCTACAGCCTGGAAAATCCGCATGCCTATGTCGAAAGCAACATCATCGCCTACACCAACATGCTGGAGGCCTGCCGCAACAGCGCCGTCGCGCACCTGACCTATGCCAGCACCTCGAGTGTCTACGGCGCCAACACCGACATGCCGTTTTCCGAGCATCGTCCGGCCGACCACCCGCTGCAGTTTTACGCCGCGACCAAGCGCGCCAACGAGTTGATGGCGCACAGCTACAGCCATCTGTTCGGGCTGCCGACGACCGGGCTTCGCTTCTTCACCGTCTATGGCCCCTGGGGGCGCCCGGACATGGCGCTGTTCCTGTTCACCAAAAACATTCTTGCTGGCGAGCCGATCAAACTGTTCAACAACGGCAACCACACGCGCGACTTCACCTATGTCGACGACATCGCCGAAGGCGTGATCCGTGCCAGCGACAGCCCGGCCACGGGCAATGCCGCCTGGGACTCCAGCCGTCCGGATCCGGCCACAAGCAGCGCCCCCTGGCGCATCTTCAACATCGGCAACAACAACCCGGTTAAGTTGACCGCCTATGTCGAGGCGCTGGAAAACGCGCTCGGCCGCAAAGCCATCGTCGAACTCTTGCCGCTGCAGCCCGGCGATGTGCCCGATACCTTCGCCGACACCTCGGCGCTGGAGCAGGCGGTCGGCTACCGCCCGACGACGACAGTGACCGAGGGCGTCGGGCGGTTCGTCGAGTGGTACAAGGCTTATTTCGGGCGGGGATAAGGCTCGGCGTTTCTCGGCTGATCCGCGCTGTTCCATGATCACGTAACCAGGAGCAGATGGAATCGACACGGCTCGCAAACAGGCAGTCTGCAATCCATTGCAGTCCAAGGCGCTATTGAGCGTCTGCATCCCCACGTTCAATCGGCGGGATCGCGTTGCGGCGCTGGTTCAGCAACTGCTACGTGCGGACTGCCCATTGCAGATATGCGTCCATATCGACGGTTCGACCGACGGAACGAACGAAGCGCTTGCGAAAATCGCGTCTCGCGATTCCAGTTTGGTGGTCACCACTGGCCCGAATGACGGCAGAGGCCGCGCAATGTTTTCGGCGATTGCTTCCGCCACTGGCGACTATTGCATGGTCTTCGATGATGACGACGATCTCTTCGCCGATCGCTTGCCGGAAGTCTGTGAGCACCTTTCGCAGAGAGGTGTCGATGAGAAGATTGCGGGTTTTGTGTTCTCGATGGCTCTTGGCCACCCAGAGACGGCAGCAGAGCCGTTTCCGTTGGAGCGGACAAACCTGATAAAGATGCGGGCCGACGAACGGGTGGTCGGCGACAAGAAGGAGGTCATCAGAACTCCTTTGCTTAAACGGGTTGCCGTGCCCCCTGCGGGGCGGTTCCGCCGTGTTCCAACATCTCTTCTCTGGTCCAGATTGGCGATCGAATACGACGTTATCTGTGTCAATATCGAGATTGGACGAAAACGATATTTGCCGGAGGGGATGACGGCAAGGATTCGGCTTCTTCAGCGACAAAATGCATACCCGATGTTGTTGCTGAACTTGATCTACATCAAGGCATTCTGGCTAGGACGATATCGGTCGGTTCGGTTTCTGGGTAAGGCGGTTCTTGCCTGTTTGAGCTTTGGTATCTTGAGTTTCCCGTTCTTGCTCAAGAGATCATTCGTGCGGGTGACTTCATGAAAGAAGCCAGCCTGTGGAAGTTGGTGGAAGCCATCGTAATACGAATTGTTCCTGGTCTTCTGAACATAGCGACATTGCTGTACATCGGAAGCCATCTGGAGACTGGACAGTACGGTATTTTCAGCACGACGATTGCGACAGTTTCATTTATTTCGACACTTGTTTTTGGAGTCGCGACCTATTCGATAATGCCGGTTTCCGCAAAAATGCATGCCGCGGGAATGGGTAGAGAGTACGTATCGTCCATTTTGACCGTGCTTGCAGTTGTGGCGTTGTTTGTCGTCCTGGCTGGGCTGGCACTCACGTGGCTGGGATTTGGCAATGCCGTTGCCGCGACCATCATCATTTCTTTCGGCTTGCACACCGCACTTCAAGAGATTTTGAGGTCACAACTGCGTTTGTGGGCGTACGGTTGGTCGGCGATTGGCCAGGCCGTAGCATACCAGGCAGGAGCCATAATCCTGCTTGTCGGCGATGCGAAAGTAGGATCGGCTCTTGCCGCCTTTTCGCTCTCCTATTTCGTCGGAGCGCTGATTTCATTTGCCTTGCTGGGACCTAGGAATCTGAGACGACCTGGCTTTTCCCTGTCT
>NZ_RZPW01000690.1:0-3329 GCF_003998455.1 Mesorhizobium sp. M7A.F.Ca.CA.001.08.2.1
TTCAAGCCCGGTGGCCGCAAGCCCCCCCCGTCCCCCCGCAACACCGCCGCAACATCGGTCGGCAAACACAGCATCGCCTTGCGCGGGCTTGGCAAGTCTTTTCCGGGCGTCAAGGCGCTCGACGGTGTCAGCTTTGCCGTCTCGGCCGGCGAGGTGGTGGGGCTTGCCGGCGAGAACGGGGCCGGGAAATCGACGCTGGTGAAGTGCATTTCCGGTCTGCATCGCCCGGACGAGGGTGAGATCGTCATCGACGGCAACGCCGTCCAGTTCCACTCCCCCAGCGACGCCAAGGGCATCAGCGTCATCCATCAGCATTTCAGCCTTTCGCCGGACCTGACGGTGGCGGAGAATCTCTTCATCGGCCGCGAACCGCACACCCGCCTGGGATTTCTCGACCGGGCTCGGATGCGGCGCGATGCGAAGGCCATCATGGACGAGCTGTCGCTCGATATCGACATTGGCGCGGAGCTGCGAACGCTTTCCGTCGGGCACCGGCAGATGGTGGAAATTGCCCGTGCCGTTCTGTCCGATGCCTGGTTCTTCATCATGGACGAGCCGACCAGCGCGCTCTCCAACCGCGAGCGCGACCAGCTCTACGACCTGATCGACAGGCTGAGAGCTCGCGGCGCCGGCATCCTCTACATCTCGCACAAGATGGAAGAGATCTTCAGCCAGTGCGACCGCGTCGTCGTTCTGCGTGACGGACGCTTCATCGGCGAGCGCCAGACCCGCCAGACCAGCGAGGCCGAGATCGTCTCCATGATGGTCGGGCGCGATGTCGGCGACATCTTCCCCTATCTCGAAGCGCAAGTCGGCGAAACCGCGATCGAGATCAGCAACATTTCCGATGGCAAGCTCTTGAAGTCGGCCACGCTCAGCGTGTGCAGGGGCGAAATCGTCGCGCTCGCCGGCCTGATGGGCAGCGGCCGCTCCGAAGTGCTCAGGCTGATTGCCGGCCTCGAACCCATGCATGGCGGCACGCTCAGAATTTTCGGCGGGCAGCAGACCGGCGGCGACACCAAGGCCGCCAATCGCGCCGGCATCGTCTACATACCGGAAGACCGGCATCTGGAAGGCTTCGTCGGCACGATGTCGATCAGGGATAACCTGTCCCTCGCCTGGATAAGCGACAACAGTCACTTCGGCCTGCTGAGACCTCGCCGCATCCTGGCTCTCGCGCGCGATCTCATCGGCTCACTCGGCGTGCGGCCTGCCCAGCCCGACAAGATGACCATCGAGCTTTCGGGCGGCAATCAGCAGAAGGTCGTCATCGGCAAATGGCTTGCCACCAAGCCGAAGATCATCCTGCTCGACGAGCCGACACGCGGCGTCGACGTCGGCGCGAAGTCCGAACTCCATCACCTGATCGCAAGATTGAAGGCCGAGGGCGCGGCGATCCTCATGGTGTCGAGCGAGTTGCCCGAGGTTCTCGGCGTTGCCGACCGCATCGTCGTCATGCGCGAAGGCCACTCTGTCGGCACGCTGGCGCGTGGGGCGACGGAAGAAGACGTAATGACGCTGGCCTTTGGTGATCGCACGATCACACCACCAGCCTGCTCACCCCGGCCAGCATCCAACCTTGCACCATGCCTGTGAGGAGAAACCCTTTGAGCAAGTTGAAGATCGCCATCGTCGGTGCCGGCTACATGGGCCTCCTGCATGCGCAGGTGGTTGCCGCCAGCCCTGTCGCGGAACTGTCGGCATTCGTTGATCCGAATCCTGCCTCGGGAAGCAAGGCCGCGTCCGATTTCGGTGCCCGGCATTTCACCGATGCCGCCACCGCGCTGGCCGCCAATGCCGCCGACGCCTACATAGTGGCGGCACCCGATACGCTGCATGAAGACGTCTGCCGCACTCTGCTCGATGCCGGCAAGCCGGTGCTGCTCGAAAAACCGATGGCTCATGATCTTTCCGCTGCCAAGGCGATTGCGAAAGCGGCGGAGAGAAACGGCGCGCGTCTGTTGGTCGGCCACATCCTGCGGTTCGACCCGCGCTATTGCGAAGCCGCGGCAGCGGTGAAATCCGGGCGGATCGGCGAGCCGATCCACGGCAGCAGCGGCCGTTTCACCAATCGCGAAGTCGGTCTTCGCATGAACGGAAACTCGAGCGTCTGCTTCTACCTCGGCGTGCACGACGTGGATGCGCTGCAATGGATCTCAGGTTCAGACATCATCGCCGTCTACTCCCGATCGGTCGCCAAGCTCATGCCTTCGCTCGGAGTTCGCTCCGAAGACGCGATCTTCTCCACCGTCGAGCTGTCGAACGGAATGAGCGGACAGCTCTACTTCGGCTGGACGCTGCCACCGACCGTTCCGACCGGCATCTGGGCGCGCACCGAAATCATCGGCACTGAAGGCATGATCGACCTCGACGTGCGCGACCACGGTTACGTATCCTGTCGCATGGACAGTGGTCGCAGCCCGACGCCTTGCACTGGCCGACCGTCAATGGCCGCATCACGGGGGATCTCTTCGAGGAGGTCCACCATTTCATTTCCGCGGTTCGCGACGAAACCCCTTTCGTGATGCCGCTCGACGACGCCCTGCGCGCCGTCGCCGTCAATGATGCAATCCTGCGCAGCGTCAAATCAGGCCTGCGCGAACCGGTCGAAGATTGGCACATCCGATGAGAGAACCCTCATGACCCGCCAACAGAACATTTGGTGCAGGCGCTTTCTCGACCTCTCGCCGTTGATCCTGCTGGTCATCCTGCTGGCGATCTTCGCGCTCATCGACGCCCGCATCGTTTCAACCGCCAGCCTCATCAACATCGTCGCCCAGGCGACCCCGATCGCCATACTGGCGCTTGGCGCCCTGATCGTTCTGCTGACGGCAGGCATCGACCTGTCCGCCGGCGTCGGCGTCGCCTTCTGTGCCGTCTTCATCGCCAGCCTGATCGACGGCGGCGCCAGCCTGCCGCTTGCCTTGCTGGTCGGCTTTGCCGTGATGGTGGTGATCGGCCTCGCGAACGGCGCCGTTATCGCACTGTTGAAGATACCGCCCTTCGTGACGACATTGGCCACAATGGTCGCGCTGCAGGGCGCAACGCTTGCCGTTGCCTCCAAAGGCGTCCTGATGCTGAAGGATCCGACGCTTCGCGCGGTCGGCATCGAACGCAGCTTCGGCATTCCCAATGTCATTTTCGCAACGCTGCTGATCGTCGCCGTAGCAGCAATCCTGATGCGGCACAGCCGTTTCGGGCTGCGTACCTATGCGCTCGGATCGGATGCCGGAGCCGCGGAACTTGCCGGCATCCCGGTGACGAAACACACGATCCTCGTCTATTGCGCCTCCAGTATCTTCGTCTTCCTGACAGCCGTGATCATGATC
>NZ_RZPW01000691.1:0-3322 GCF_003998455.1 Mesorhizobium sp. M7A.F.Ca.CA.001.08.2.1
ATCCTGGCCTTGCCGGCATCGCCCAGCGCCACCGCCGGCAGGCCGAGCGGCGCCAGCGCCTGCACCAGGCCGAAGCCCGATTCCTGGTCATAGGCCAGCGCGTGCGCGGGGATGACGCGGCCGTCATGGCTGGTCAGCCAGACCTCTTCCGCTTCGGTGATGAGATAGCCGATGGTCAGCACCAGCCCGTCATTGCGAATGACGACGCCGCTGCCTTCCCTGAGCGTGCCGAGCGCCCCGGCCGTAAAGGCATCTTCGGGAACAGTGGCCCGCACGGCCACGACCGAGCGCAGATTGGGATTGATGGTCATGCTTTTGTCCTGGGTGGGCTTTGGCGACATCTTCTATAGGTATGCCACGCAGGAGAAGGCGCAAGGGTAAGGAAGAGCCCAATTGCCGATGTTGGCACTGCGGGCATCGATAATAGTTCAACGCAAGTTGAACTTACACATCCGCAGCCCTAGTTAATGGCGACCTGCCATCCTTCCCCGACACGAGGCCACGAAATGACCGACTACACACCGCCGAAAGTATGGACCTGGAACAAGCCGAGCGGCGGAGCCTTTGCCAGCATCAACCGGCCGATCGCCGGGCCGACGCATGACAAGGAACTGCCTGTCGGCAAGCATCCGTTGCAGCTCTATTCGCTGGCGACGCCGAACGGCGTCAAGGTCACCGTCATGCTGGAAGAGCTTCTGGCGCGCGGCCACAAGGGTGCCGAATACGATGCCTGGCTGATCCGGATCAACGATGGCGACTAGTTCGGCAGCGGCTTCGTCGAGGTCAATCCAAACTCCAAGATTCCGGCCCTGATGGACCACAGTGGCACCACACCGGTGCGCATCTTCGAATCCGGCTCGATCCTGGTCTATCTCGCCGAAAAGTTTGGCGAATTCCTTCCGACCGAACAGCCGGCCCGCGCCGAGGTGCTGTCCTGGCTGTTCTGGCAGATGGGCTCGGCGCCGTATCTGGGCGGCGGCTTCGGCCACTTCTACGCCTATGCGCCGGAAAAGTTCGAATATGCCATCGATCGCTTCTCGATGGAGGTGAAGCGTCAGATGGACGTGCTCGACCGCCGGTTGGCCGAGACTGAATATCTCGGCGGCAAGGACTATTCCATCGCCGACATGGCGGTGTGGCCCTGGTATGGCGGGCTGGCACTCGGCCGCATGTACAATGATTCCGGCGAGTTCCTGTCGGTGCACGAGTACAAGCATGTGCAGCGTTGGGCGAAGGCCATCGACGCCCGCCCGGCGGTCAAGCGCGGGCGCATGGTCAACCGCGCCTTCGGTGAGCCTGCCATGCAACTGCATGAACGCCACGACGCCAGCGATTTCGAGACCAAGACGCAGGATAGACTGGCCGCCGAATAGGCCATCGCGGGTCGCGGCAAAGGAAACCCGCCCCGACGCGACGTCGGGGCGGGTTTTTCCCAAGGTCCAGTACTGCGGAATCCCTAGTGCAGCACTTCAACAATCTGGCGGGTCTCCGGATCGACGAGGACCGTCTGGTCGTTGATCACCGCGACGCGGTATTTGACGTCGGGCACCTCACGCAGTTCGACCGTATCCGGCACCGACGAGCCGAGCTTGAGCTCGACGCCCAGAAGGTTCACCGAGGCAAGCGGTTCTCTCTTGATGTATTCGCGAACGACTGTCTCCTGCTCCGGCTGGACGACGACGACGTTTTCCGCCAGCGCCGCACCAATCCCGCCCATCAGGACGACGGCGGTCGCCGCGCTCGTAAGATAAAGTCTCATGGCCATCTCCTAGTGATAACTGAATTCCGCCCTCCATAAAAACTCCACCGCTGCCATGCGGTTCCATCGTAACTTCAGAATTGAAGATATTACGATTGCAGCCTGGATACTGATTGGTTGCTGATCAAACATTCGGCAGACAGCATTCAAGAGTTTGAAAACTTGCACAGATATGTACGGATATTTAAAGGGAAAAAATTCAATCTGAGCACCAGTGCGCCAAATCGGCCGCGCATCCGCCTCTTCATCTGGACGATTTGAAAGGCTCCAGCACGAAAAGGGCTCGCCCCGCCGGGAGCAGAGCGAGCCATAACGGCACCGATGGAGGCGGCAACCTCATCGGCACTGCCAGAGAACGCGAAGCATCAGCACTTGTTCCCAACCTGTCGGCCTGAGCACAATGCGGAGCGGTCGCGCATGCATCCTGTTCCCATGATAACGCTGGCCGAAATCTCCAGCAGGGATATGCTCAGAAGCCGTCTCAGCGACCAAACACCTTGCCGTCGGTCGTGATCGCGCTGGTGGCGACGTTCCCCGAGCGCCCCGGCGCACGCGCTCGAGTGGACGGCCTGGTATGGAAACGCCATTCCTGATCGGTCCCGGTCACCCGGTCTCAAAGCTGGACACCGTCGCGATGCAATGGCGGAAAGGCGTCTACCGGATCCTGGCTCGGCACGATGTCATGTGCGCGCCTGAAGATCAGCCTCACGACGAGCACGAAGTAGCCGACCTGCAGGACAAGCAGCGTCGCTATCGTCCAGGCAAATGCCTCCCAGAAGGAGCCGGTGGTCATATAGGTCCAGACCGCGACGATGACGGCCGTGGCTGACATTCCTACGAGAAACTGTCCAAAATACATGGTTTCCAAAACCGTCGAAACCGCGCCGGTTCCAACCAGTCCCTGCCTCATTCATTTCCCGCGGACAACATTTCATTATTTTAGCAACTTCGCAAGTAATGGGTCAGTCGCCGCAATGCGTTCTCCATTTGCGCGGCAACTTGGCAACCGTGCGGGCCGCGGCCGCGGTGCTGGCGGGGCTGGGCTGACACGCCAGCCGTCGACAATCCAGGAGCACGCCCGGTCTTTGCACTTCGGGTCCGGAACAAACGCCGACACGCCGAGTTTCGCCTCCAGTTCTTCAACGATTGGAGGCCAGCATGGCACCTCGCAACAAACCAGGCGCCGACATCGAAGATGACGCACCGCGGGCGGATGGGCCGACCATCGAGCAGCAGGATTGGGATGCAATCAAGGGCGGCGAGATCCTGCCAGAGTCCGCGCCGGAAAACGGCGACATGCGTTACGGCGTCGAAAAAGACGGCGATCTGCCGGACGAGGACGACGATAACGCGTACCAGGACAGCGACGACGCCCTCCCCGATGATGAGGAAGAAGCCGCAATCACGCACGATCAGACCCGAGAGGGCGGATTCGACGAGACGTGAGCTATTCGTCCCGAGACATGACTGCCTGTTGTTGAACTTGCCAAAGCCACATTTTCCATGCCCGGTTCGCGGGCGATTTTGCTTGGCCAGCTAAGTTTTCCGCCCAGGCAATATATC
>NZ_RZPW01000692.1:0-3318 GCF_003998455.1 Mesorhizobium sp. M7A.F.Ca.CA.001.08.2.1
ACCACGACGATCCCGTCACCGAGCGTTGCCGAGGTGCCGTTCAACGCGAGCTTCCAGCGCAGCTACGCAGCCGAAGGCATCGACGGCGAGCAACTCGAAGTGTTCGAGAGCGAATTCGTCCTCGACGCCAAGAACCGCGCCGCGCGTTTCCGCGTCATGGGCAACCAGAGCGAACTCGAACAGGAAATCGCCACCTTTCAGCGCCGCCTGCTGACCTATCTCAGCCTGTTCGGCGTCGGCATGATCGCCATCAACGCGATCGCAATCCTGCTCGGCCTGCAGCCGCTGCGCCGGGTCAGAAACGCGCTCGCCATGGTGCGCGAAGGCACCGCCCAGAGGCTCGACGGCCGCTTCCCGGCCGAGATCGAACCGCTTGCCAACGAAACCAATGCGTTGATCGAAAACAACAGGCGCATCGTCGAGCGGTCGCGAACACAGGTCGGCAATCTCGCCCATTCGCTGAAGACGCCGCTGGCGGTACTGCTCAACGAGGGCCGCGCGCTCGGCGGCGCCAAGGGGCAGTTGATCGCCGAACAGGCCGCTTCCATGCAGAAGCAGGTCGAACACTATCTCCAGCGCGCCCGCGTCGCGGCACAACGCGACAGCGTGGTCTACCGCACGCCGGTGACGCCGCTGGTGCAGCGCATGGTGCGGGTTCTGCGGAAGCTCAATCCGCAGACAAATCTGTCGCTGTCGCTGCCGGCGGCCGAGATCGTCTTCGCCGGCGAGCGTGAGGACCTTGAGGAACTGCTGGGCAATCTCCTTGAAAACGCGATGAAATGGGCAAAGAGCGCGGTGCAGGTCTCGATCGTGCCCTTGACCGGCAAGGACGACCCGGCCGGCCTGTTCGAGATCGGCATAGAGGATGACGGTCCGGGCATTCCCGAGGACAAGGCGCGCGAGGCGCTGAAGCGCGGACGGCGTCTGGACGAGACAAAGCCCGGAACAGGTCTGGGCCTGGCCATTGTCGCAGACCTCGTCAACGAGTATGGAGGCGTTCTGGCGCTCGAACGGTCCGGTATGGGCGGATTGAAGGCGGTGGTGCGATTGCGGAGCCTTCAGTGATGTTCACCAGAGCCGATCGACATAGAGGGGCGGGAGATGTTGTTGGCGGCATGTCCATTGGTCCCGCAGCGGCCAGCGGCCAAATTTCCGACAAATATCAATACTATGGCCACGCCGACTTCTCGATGACGCGGCCCCCGGCGCATCCATGGCAGGCTCCAACTCAAGAAAACCGGTTGTTGGCATGAAGATTCGCGTCGCGCTTGTTTCCGCATTGCTGGCTGTTTCCGGCTGCACCACCTTGAGCGGCAAGGGTCCAACCGTGGCAGCGACACCGGCCTCGACACCTCCTTCCAGCGGCAAGGTGACCACGACGATCATTTCGGCGATGGGCGGCGGCCTCATCAGCGGGGCGATCGGCAACGGCCTCAGCGAGACCGAGAAGCGCAGCGCGCTCGAGGCTGAGTACAAGGCGCTGGAATACACGACCAGCGGCCAGAAGGTGACGTGGAAAGGCGCCCAGGCTTCGCGCTACGGCGAGGTGGTTCCGGCCCAGCCCTACCGCGTCGGTTCGCAGGACTGCCGCCAGTACACGCAGACGGTGTTTTCCGGCGGCGCCGGAGTCACGGCGCGCGGAACCGCTTGCCGCAACGCCGATGGCAGCTGGACGCCGCTGACCTGACGACCGTCTGCCGACGATTGGCGGCTGGCGTCGTCAAAGCGTCGCAGCATGCATCTGTTGGCACGGCAGAGCTCTGCCGTTATTGGAAGAACCATGCTGTTCTGGGTCATAGCCGCCATTCTCACGCTGGGTGCAAGCCTGGCGGTGCTGTTGCCGCTGGCCGCCAGCGCGAAGGGCGCGTCGTCGAGCGGCGAACATGATCTCGAAGTCTATCGCGACCAACTGTCCGAGCTTGACCGCGACGCTGCGCGTGGCTTGATCCAGCCGGCCGAAGCGGCCGAAGCCCGCGCCGAGATCGCTCGCCGCATCCTTCGCCTTGACAATGCGGGTACCGCCGGCGGCGCAAACGCGGGCCGAGCGCCGGCCACCGCAAGGCTGGTGGCAACCGTAGCCGTGCTGGCGGTGCCGCTGGTCAGTTGGGGGCTCTATGTCAAGCTTGGCTCTCCCGACCTGCCGTCACAACCGCTCAGCGAGCGGTTGGCCAAGAATCCCGCCGACAGTTCGGTCGACGAACTGGTGGCGCGGGCCGAAGCCCATCTGGCCGCCAATCCCACCGATGGCAGGGGCTGGGACGTGCTTGCCCCGGTCTATCTGCGCATGCAGCGCTTTTCCGACGCGGCGGATGCCTATCGCAACGCCATTCGGCTTGATGGCGACAGCGCCGTTCGCCAGGCCGGTCTCGGAGAGGCGATCGCCGGCGCGGCAGGCGGCATTGTCTCGGCCGATGCCCAGGATGCTTTCGAGGCAGCCCTGAAGCTCGATCCGGCCAATGCGAAGGCCAGTTTCTACCTGGCCATGGCGTTGGCGCAGGAGGGTCGCGCCAAGGAAGCGACCACGGCATGGCAGGCGATGCTGGGCAGATTGCCGCCGGACTCGCCATGGCGCGGTGCCGTCGAGCAGGCGCTGGCCAAGTCCGGCAACCCCGAAGTGGCTTCCGGCGGCGCCGCCAACGGCCCCGATGCCGGCGATATCGACGCCGCATCCTCGATGTCGCCGCAGGATCGGGAAGCCATGATCAACACCATGGTTGCCGGCCTTGACGACAAACTGCGGCAAAATCCGCACGACCCGGAAGGATGGATGCGGCTCGTTCGTTCCTATGTCGTGCTTGGCAAGGCCGATCAGGCGCGTGAGGCGCTCGGTCGCGCCATTGCCGTCTTTGGGGCCGACAGTGACCAGGCGAAGAAGTTCACCGCCTTTGCCGCTTCGCTTGGGCTTGCGGCGACGGAGTAGAACAAGACATGACGCGCAAGCAGAAACGATTGTCGGTGATCGCGGGCGGCCTGGTCTTCCTGGGTGCCGCGACCGGGCTGACTTTCTACGCGCTTGGCCAGAAGGCCTCTTATTTCTACATGCCGGCCGATCTCACCACGGCAAGCGTCCAGCCTGGCCAGCGCATCCGGTTGGGTGGATTGGTCGAAAAAGGCACGATCCAGCGCGGGCAGGGGGCCACGGTCGGCTTTTCGGTCACCGACACGCACAAATCGGTCAAGGTCACCTATACCGGCATCCTGCCCGACCTTTTCCGCGAAGAGCAGGGCGTCATCACCGAGGGTAGTTTCGGCCCGGACGGGGTTTTTGTTGCCGATAGCGTGCTGGCCAAGCATGATGAGCGCTATATGCCCAAGGAG
>NZ_RZPW01000693.1:0-3315 GCF_003998455.1 Mesorhizobium sp. M7A.F.Ca.CA.001.08.2.1
AGCCGATGCCGCCGCTGACGGCGACGGATGCGCCGACCGCGGCGGAGACGCCGACGATGGCCGTGTATTTCAGCCGCTGCACCGGAATGCCGAGATGGCCGGCGGTCGCCTCGCCAAGCGCCAGCGCGTTGAGGCCGCGTGCCAGGAACGGCATCGCCGCCAGCGCCAGGACGATGATCGGCCCTACCGACGCGATCTTCGCCCAGGTCGCACCACCGAGCGATCCGAGTTGCCAGAAGGTCAGGTCGCGCAACTGGCGATCGTCGGCCATGAAGATAAGGATGCCGGTCAGCGCCATGGCGAGCGCCGCCAGCGCGATGCCGGCGAGCAGCATTGTGGCAACCGAGGTTTGCCCCCGCCGCGTCGCGACCTGATAGAGCATCAGCGTGGTGGCGAGCCCGCCACAGAAGGCCGCCAGCGGCAGGGCAAGCGTGCCGAGCAAGACTGTCACCGGAGCCAATATCGTCGCGCCGAGCACGATGACGGCAACCGCGCCGAGGCTGGAGCCGGCCGAGACGCCGATCAGGCCGGGGTCCGCCAGCGGATTGCGGAACAGCCCCTGCATGACCGCGCCGGAGACGGCGAGCGCCGCGCCGACCAGCATGCCGAGGATGACGCGCGGCAGGCGGATGTCATAGACGATCAGGCTGTCGCGGGCGCTCAACGCGGCGTCGTCAGGCACTGCGCCGAACAGCCGGCCCCCGATGACGTTGGCGGCCGATGCGTCCGAAGCCCCCGATGTCAGCGACAGAAAAACGGCAGCCGCGAGCCCCAGGCACAGCAGAAGGATGACGATGCGGGCGCGGCCCGACCGGTCGCCTTCGGATACGCTTGCCATCACCGGGCCGGCGATCGATTGATCGACCATGATCTGCCTGCTCAGTCCGTGCCCTGCCCGCCATAAAGCGAGACAGCGAGGTCGTGGATGGCATCAGCCGTGCGCGGCCCGAAGCCGAGCAGATAGGCGCCGTCGATGCGGATCAGCTTGTGCGCCGTTCCGACCGGCGTGGAGGCGATCGACGGATTGCCGAACAGTTCGTCGTCCGAAACCGTAGGCCCGGCATTGCTCATCATCAGGATCACGTCAGGCCTGGCGGTTATGATCGCCTCGTCGGACATCTGCTTGTAGCCGGAAAAGCCCTCGACCGCGTTGACGCCGCCGGCCAGCTTGACCATGCCGTCGGCGGCGGTCTCGCTGCCGGCCGCCAGAATCTTGCCGCCCTGTATCGACAGCACGAACAGGATGCGCTTGCGCTCCTTGATCGAAGCCGTCTGCTTCTCGGCGGCCGTGAGCTTGGCATCGAGCTCCTTGGCCAGCACCTCGGCCTTGGCGTCGACGCCGAGCGCCTTGCCGACGATGCGGACCTTCTCGAGAATGCCTTCGTGGCTGTAGTGCTCGGGCACCTCGATGAACGGCACGCTCGTCTTCTTCAAGACATCGACTGCTTCCTTGGGGCCGCTGCCATGCAGCGCCAGGATGCCGGTCGGGTCGACCGACAGCACACCCTCCGGCGACAGCGCGCGCATATAGCCGACATCGGGCAGCTCAAGCGCCGCCTTTGGGAACCGGCTGGTGGAATCGCGTGCCACCAGATGCTTTTCCTGGCCGAGAGCATAGACGATCTCGGTGATCGAGCCGCCAATGGCCACGATCTTTGAAGGATCGGCAAACACGGCCGTGCCATCCGCGGCGCTGGCGGGTTGCAGTGCGATAGCAGCCATGGAGAGACCGATCACCGGCCCCAAAATAGATCCGCGCACAGCCGACAATCTTGGGAAAACACTCATAGCATTTTTTCTCAGGCTGCGGTCGGGCTTGGGATGCGCGGCAGGTTTTCCGCCAGGAAGCGCCAGTCGTCTCGCTCGCTTTCGCCTTCATGACGCTTGCCGAAGAACTGGATGATCATCTTGCCGTCGGCGTCATAGACCTCGAGCGAGGTGACATGACCGTCCTTGGTCGGCTTGCGCACGGCCCAGACCTCGTGGATGTGGTCGGTGCGCAGATGCAGGTGGAAGGTTTCGTCCAGCACGTTGATCCATGGTCCCATCGGCTTGATCGACTTGATCGGACCGGAATGGATCTGGATGCAGCCGCGGTTTCCCACAAAGCACATGATCGGCATCTCGCCCTCCGCGGCATGATGAAACATGGCCCGGACCGCCTCATTGTCGAGCTGCCAGGCATAGTCCTGCCCAACCAGGCGCACCGCCTGCCGGCGGCTTAGTTTCAGCGTCTTCAACATACCAAAGAACTGGTGCACGTCGGTCAGCCGGCTCCAGCGGTCACGCAGATCGTCGAGATTGGCGGCCGCTTCGTCGCCATGGATCTCGTCATCGGGGAGTGGCCCCGAGATGTCGACCGTCGGTTCCTGGTTGGACGATTCGAGCGCGGCGACCAGCTTCTGATAGGCATAGAGGCTGGAGGCCGGCCGCAGATGCACCTTGTGCACGGCCTCGCCTGCCGCATCGAAGAACTGGAGGCTGCGGCGGATTTCGTCGCCGTCGCGCTTCTCGACGGCAAAGCCGTGTGCCCTGACCTTCGGGAAGATGCGCAAGTCGATGTTTTCGCCAAGCACCATGGCATTGTGGGTGCCGGTGACGACCTTGTCATAGACGCCGATCTTCTCGTGCACCGCGCTTTCATTGCGGGTCAGCGCCATGACCTCGCCGACGGCCTCGAGGCCGGTCAGAAGATCGTTGACGCGCGGCTCGATGCGGACGACGCCGTCCCCGCAATGCGCCGCGACCAGTTCGGCTTCCGAAATGCCGAGATGGGCAGCCAGATCACGCTCGCGCGTCTTCGGATTGTCTGTCCGTGCCCGCCGGATTTCATGCGGGGCGGATTTTACGCGCTGATCCATGTCTCGGTCCCTGTTGCCTTGTCTTACTTGTTGAGAATGAGCTTGCCCTGGCGGGTGATCTTCAGCCGGTAGAGTGCACCGTGATGCTCGATGCCGATCTCGTGCTCGCCCTGGAACAGGGTGTTGCTGGAAAGGGTTCGTACCGCCAGCGGAACCCGGTCGAAACGGGGGGAGGCATCGTCGGGACGGCGGACGCGATAGCGAAAATCGTTGGGATTGTGGGTGTTCATCTGGATGGATCCCTTTCCTGTGCCGGGCGTCTGGCTAGGCGTTGCGTAATCCGATTCATTTCTTGACTTGAATAATCATGTTTACTAGTCAGTGCAATACCGGATTAAATGAGTCAACATTTAAGACGCCGGCGACGATCAAAAATGCCAGCCAGCCCCGGGCCAGCCAGCATCAAACCTGGACTTTGGAGTTGGGGCATGGGGTTTGTGACTTGGGAATGGCG
>NZ_RZPW01000694.1:0-3314 GCF_003998455.1 Mesorhizobium sp. M7A.F.Ca.CA.001.08.2.1
GCAACGGCACCAAAGCGATTTGAGCGCCGAATCCAGGTCGGCAAGGCAAGGTTCGCGCATCCTCATTGTCGAAGACGATCTGGAGATCGCACGCATGCTGGGCGACACGCTCACCGACAACGGCATGACTGTGGAAATTGCCGAGAGCGGCGTCCAGATGAATGCCGCGCTTCGCACCCGGAAATTCGATCTCATCGTGCTCGATGTCATGTTGCCGGGCGAAAACGGTCTCAACATCTGCCGCCGCCTTCGTGCCGCAACCAACATTCCGATCCTGATGCTGACCGCGCTCGGCGAGGAAATCGACCGCATCTTCGGGCTGGAAATCGGCGCGGACGACTATGTGACGAAACCGTTCAGCGCGCGTGAACTGACGGCCAGGATACGGGCGCTGCTGCGCCGTACAGCCTATGATCCCGACGAGCGGGACTGGTCGAAGGTACTTCGTTTCAACGGCTGGCGCCTTGATCCCATACGCCGGCAATTGCATGACCCCAACAATGCGCGGGTGACGACCACGACGCATGAATTCGACCTGTTGCTTGCGTTTTGTCGCAACGCAGGCCGGGTTCTCTCTCGTGAGGAACTTCTGGGCGTAACCCATGCCGGGCTCGCGGGGCCGATCGAGCGTAGCGTCGATGTCCATATCAGTCGAATCCGCAGGAAGATCGAAAAGGATGCGCGCGATCCGGTGCTTTTGAGGACCGTTCGGTTGGGTGGCTACATCTTCACCGCGACGGTGGAGGAAGCATGAGGGATTTCATCCGCCGTTTCTTGCCACAGTCCGTGCGTGGGCAGTTTGTGGCAATCATTTTCATCGCGGTGATCGTGATCATGTTCGTCGGTTCGGTCGTCGAGAGTTTCATAGAGAATGCCGATCTTCCCGCCGCGGAAGATAACGCCAGGCGTGCGGCCGTTGTTGCTGCCTTGTTGCAAGAAACGCCGGCGCAGGCGCGTGGCGCAATTCTGGCGACAGCAAAGCGGGCCGGCTTTGATTTCGAGATATTGCCCAAGGACCGGATAACCGGCGTTGCCCAATCCTATCTGCAATGGCGAAGTGTCGAATGGCTTTTGCGTATCGACAGGGGGACGGTTGAGGGACGCTGGATAAGGATCGGCGGCCGATACGCGTTTGTCATCGACCTCGACCAGCAGGACGTCCTGGCCCATTTCGGCATGCCCGATTCCTGGCTGACATCGGGCCTCGTCCGTGCCTCGTTCTACAGGTTCATGGCTTTCGTTGCCTTGCCCGTGCTGATCTGGCTGTTTGCGGTTTGGGCCGTGACGGATCCGTTGAAGCGCATCTCGGCGGCAGTCGGTTCGGCCGAGATCGAGAATGGCGACCAGCTCTTCGTCGAACACGGCTCCATTGAAATGGTGGGCTTGGTGCGCGCCCTGAACAGAATGAGGACGCGTATCCGCACGATGATCGAAAACCGCACGCGCATGTTGCGCAGCGTCAGTCATGATCTGCGCACGCCTTTGACGCGGCTGCGGCTTCGCGCCGAGCGCATGGATGATGGCCCAATCCGAACCGCAATCCTGTCCGATGTCCAGCACATCGAAATCTTGATCGATGAGACCCTTACCTACCTGCGCAACGATGTTTCGACGGAGAAGCTGCAGCGCGCCGACATTGCCAGCGTTCTGCAAACCGTCTGCGCCGAATTCACCGATGTCGGATTTCCTGTCTCATATTCCGGGCCGGACCGGCTTCTGGGCTGGTGCAAGCCCAATGCATTGGCGCGTGCGATCGCCAATCTTTGCGACAACGGGGTCAAATTCGCTGGCAATGTCACTGTCGCCTTGACAGCGACCGGCACGGCGGCGCGCATCACGGTAGGGGACGACGGGCCGGGTATTCCGATGACGGCACGTGCCCGTGTTTTCGAACCATTCTTCAAGGAAGATGCGTCGCGCGGCATTGCGTCGAAGCATGGCTTCGGTCTGGGCCTCTCGATCGTTGCCGACATCGTCCAGGGGCACGGCGGCAGGATCGAATTGGAGGACAACCAGCCCAGCGGACTGGTCGTTACCATCGACCTGCCGAATGCCGCGGATGTGCAGTCGGCATAGACGGCCTCCCGCTGGGCAAGATGCGCTCTAAGCCGGCAGGCCGGGGCGATCGAGCTTTTTGGGCGACAGCGTGAAAATCTCGCACCCTGTGTCGGTCACGCCGATCGTGTGCTCGTACTGCGCCGACAGTGAACGGTCGCGCGTCACCGCGGTCCAGCCATCCGACAGAACCTTCACGTGCGGCCTGCCCAGATTGATCATCGGCTCGATGGTGAAGATCATGCCTGGCCGCATCTCGACGCCTTCATTGGCGCTGCCGTAATGCAGGATGTTCGGCGCGTCATGGAACAACTGGCCGACGCCGTGGCCGCAGAAGTCGCGCACCACCGAGCAGCGCTCGCCTTCGGCAAAGGTCTGGATGGCGGCGCCGATGGCGCCGGTGCGGGCGCCCGGCCTGACCGCCGCAATGCCGCGCATCAGGCATTCATGCGTGACTTCGAGCAGCCGCTCGGCGGCGCGCTTGATCGTGCCGACCGGATACATGCGCGAAGAATCGCCGTGCCAGCCGTCGAGGATGTAGGTGACGTCGATGTTGACGATGTCGCCATCCTTGAGCGGCTTGTTGTCGGGAATGCCATGGCAGACGACATGGTTGATCGAGGTGCAGGATGATTTCGTGTAGCCGCGATAGTTGAGCGTCGCCGGCAGCGCGCCGTGGTCCATGCCGAATTCGAAGACGAAGCGGTCTATTGCTTCGGTGGTGACGCCGGGCTGGACCATCGGCACCAGCTCGTCGAGGCAGCGCGCGGTGAGATCGCATGCCTTGCGCATGCCGGCAAAGCCGTCCTCGCCATAGAGGCGGATCTGGCCGGTATTTCTGAGCGGGGCCGTGGCAGCGTCGAGATAGGTGACCATTTTGTCCGTGTAGCGGGTAGGGCCCTGCAGGAGCCGACGTGAAGATCTCCCCAGATTTGGCACTTGAGGGCAAAAGGTTCAAGGAAGAACTGCCCGATGCACCCGCACAGTTCGAGATATTCGCCTTGCATGGGCGGTTCAGCGACCCAAGTGACGACACATTTCTGGGCCAAAAGCCGGTCAAAGCAACTTTTGACGACGAACGGCGTTGCTGCGGTGGCGCCAGTTCGGGAGACAGGAAATGGACAGACTGCAATTCGAGGTGCCGGTGCGCATAGCGCCCGCGCCCGGCCTGCCGGTCGAGGAGATCTACGGCGTCGAACAGGCGCTCGATTTTCTCCAGGACTGGCCTGCGCGCCGTCAGGGCCCGATCTACCAGAAAG
>NZ_RZPW01000695.1:0-3311 GCF_003998455.1 Mesorhizobium sp. M7A.F.Ca.CA.001.08.2.1
GAGCAGCACCGACTTGCCCGAGCCGCTGGGGCCGACCAGCGTGATGAACTCGCCCTTGCGGATCGAGAGGTCAACGCCATCGAGCACGATGACGCGGTCGGTCGCCTCGCCATCGACGGTGACGAACTGCCCCGGCTTGAGCTGGAAGGTCTTGCTGATGTCGCTGACGACGATACGGTCCATATCTGTCTCCGATCGGTTCACTGCGCCACGCGGATGCGGTGCGTCGGGTCGAATTCCGAGCCGCCGGCCTTGCCGCGCTTCCAGCCGAGCGCGCGGGCATAGGAGCCAAACAGCTGTCGGGCGTCGGCCTGAGCTTCCGTGATGCCGGTCGGCCCTTCGGCGAACTCGGCCACATAGAGCGCGTCGGTCGGGCAGTAGATTTCGCACAGGAAGCAGGTCTGGCAGTCCTCCTGGCGGGCGATCACTGGCACGCCGCTCTCGGTCGCGTCGAAGACGTTGGCCGGGCACACCTTGACGCAGATGTCGCATTCGACACAGCGCGTGGCCGAGACGATCTCGATCATGACGCCAGCTCCGCCAGCCGCTCAGGCGCGCCTGCGATGCGGAACGCATCCACACCGGTGATGACCAGCCGGTGCGCGAAGGCCGGGCTCTTGCCCGGCAAATCGGTGCGGCGATGCATACCGCGGCTCTCGGTGCGGTGCAGCGCTGCGGCCACGGACCAGCGCCCGGCGGCGGCGATCGAAGCTGCCTCTCGGGTACGGACCCTATCCAGCCCGTCGCCTTGCAGATGGTCGCGCACGTCGCGCCAGACACTCTCCAACCGCTCGCCGCTTTTCTCCAGGCCTTCGCCGGTGCGGAAGAAATTCTTGTCGAGCGGCGTCACCTCACTGCGCACCGCCTCGATGACTTCGCCTGCCGAGATGTCGACGCGCGGCGATGATGCAGGACGTAATCCAGCCTGGCCAAGCGACTGCACCTCAGTGCGGAATGCCTTGCCGGTCCGGCGCTTGGCATGGGTCGAAGCGCCCTTGCCCGCCCACCAGCCGCTGGCCAGCGCCCAGGACGAATTGACGGCGCCGCCGCCCGACACCGCACCGGTCATGATCTCGCGGCTGGCCGCGTCGCCGGCGACATAGAGGCCGGGTACGCCGGTGGCGCAATCGTCGGAGACGATGTCTATGCCGCCCGTGCCGCGCACCGTGCCTTCGGCGCGCAGGGTGATGCGGAACAGCTCGCTGAAAGGGTCGATGCCGGCGCGGTCATAGGGCACGAAGCAATTCGGCTGGCCCTGGCGCAGCCAGCCCTGCAGCGCTGGTTCGGCCTGATCGAGCCGCGCGTAGACCGGGCCGTCGATCAGCGCGCGCGCCACTTCCTCCTCGCGGTCGCCGATGCCGTTGCGCAACGGCTCGCCGGTCGGCCCGACGATCGGTGAGCCATCTTCGCGATGGAACGACGCCCAGCGGAACGGCAGCCCCTTGTTCAACGAGGAGCCGTAGGGCGCCAGCGTGTATTTGCCGGTGAACTCCATGCCCGACAGGCTGGCGCCGGCCTCCGCCGCCATCAGATAGCCGTCGCCGGTCAGCCCGGTCGCGCCGAGGATGCGCTCGCGGAAAGCGCAGCCACCGGTCGCCAGCACCACCGCGTTGGCGTCGACGCGCCAATCCTGGCCGATCTGCCTGGCGACACCGGCGGCGCCGACGATGGCATCGCCGTCCGACAAAAGTTCGAGCGCGGGATGATGGTCGAGGACGGTGACGCCGGCCAAAAGCACGCGGCGGCGCATGAAGCGCATGTAGTCCGGGCCGCGCAGATTGGCGATGTAGAGCCGGCCGTCATCCTCGCTCGGGAAGGGATAGCCCCATTCGGAGAGCCTGAGCAGGTTGCGGTAGGCGGTGTCAACGCAGCGCAGCATCCAGCGCGGGTCGGCGAGTTCGCCGGTGCGCTGCCAGCGTCGCTCGACCACGGCATGCCTGTTGTCGCCCGGCGGCACGCACCAGGTGCCGGTGTTGGACGGCGCGGTGGCGCCGCTGGTGCCGAGATAGCCCTTGTCGGCCAGCACCACCTTGGCGCCGGCCTCGGCCGCGGCGACTGCTGCCCAAGCTGCCGACGGACCGCCGCCCAGCACCAGCACGTCGGCCTGGAGCAGCAAGCTGTCGGAAGCGGATTTTTGCGGCTTGGGCATGGAGACCTGGCGAATAAAGTCGAAGCAGGCGCTAGGCCGCGCGGGCCGCGCTGGAAGACCACACCGGCTCGTTGCCCGCGCTCCACTTGATGTTGCAGCCGATCGACGGCGCCTGGCTGGCAGTGGGCCTGCCGCCCTCCAGCACCGTATCGACCGCCGCGCGCAGATCGGCACCCGTCACCGGCTTGCCGTTGCCCGGCCGCGCATCGTCGAACTGGCCGTGATAGGCGAGCCGCCGGTCAGTGCCGAACAGGAAGAAGTCGGGCGTGCAAGCCGCGCCATAGGCTTTCGCCGTCTGCTGCGACGCATCCTTGAGATAGGGGAAGGAATAGCCGAATTTTTCGGCCTCCTCGCCGATATGGGCGAGCCTCTCCTCCGGATGCGCCTCGTGGTCGTTGGCGTTGATCGCCACCACCTGCAGCCCCTTGCCCGCATAATCCCTGGCGAAAGCGGCAAGCTGCTCGCGGATCAGCACGACGAACGGGCAGCGGTTGGAGATGAAAGCGACGAGCAAGGCCGGCTTGGCGTCGAAATCGGCAAGGCGGTGCAGCACACCTTGCGCGTCGGGCAGCAGGAAGTCGGCGGCCCTGGTGCCGAGGTCGACCGGATTGGACTCTGTTTTCGGCATCGATGCGCTCCCTTGTGCAACCATTTTCACAGGCCAAGATGCGAGCGCTCCGAGCGTTTGCAGTTAGTCTATGAATTTAGTATAATTATAGGCTGGAGAGCGCATTCACGGTCAACCGCGCGGCTTAGAATATCGTGCCAATGTTTCAGGCCGAGCCGCCAAGTTTGTTCGGGCGGAAGCCGATCCGGAGAAATCCGGACGGACAGCATTTATGAAGCGCAACGGGGTTCGGCGACGAAATTGTACTGCCCAGCCGAACCGTCTTGCGATTTTCGCGACATCATTCCCCTTCCGGATAGAGCGCTTTCGCCAGGTCGCGGATCGCATCCGATGTGCGCGGGCCGAAGCCGATCATGTAGGCGCCGTCGAGCACGACCAGCGCCTTGTTGGCTGCCGCCGGCGTTGCCGCCAGCGCGCGGTTGCCGAACACCAGCTCGGCCGACGGCCCGCCCTTGCCGTCGCCCATCATCAGGATGACGTCAGGCGCCATCTCGATCAGTTTTTCCTCCGACGCCGCCTTGTAGCCCTGTACGA
>NZ_RZPW01000696.1:0-3310 GCF_003998455.1 Mesorhizobium sp. M7A.F.Ca.CA.001.08.2.1
CCTGGAAACGACGATACGCAGGCGTTCGGCGTCGCCGATCATGCCGTCAACGATGCGCTGTGCATTGTCGTTCAGGAATGCCGAACCGTCTTTCATGTCCGGTCTCCTTCCCATTGGAGTTGCAATTGGCTGGCTTGTCCCTTGATGAGCCGCTTGGTCGATTGGGCGCTCGGACCGCGCGCGAAGACCGTGCAGACAGGGTCGCCGGCAATCAGACGGGTGCCAGCCGACTGTTGGTCCGCTGTCCATTCAGGCCAGGCAATCGACGGAAAGTGAGTGATTGGCGTCGCGGCGTAGGTCACCATCGACGCCATCGAATCGACGAAGCGCGGCAAGCGGAAGACCTGACCCGTCGCGGCGCGCAGATGCGCTTCGATCAATGGCGCGTCAACATCGTCGAAAATGTCGAGGGTGGCGCCCGGCCTCGGATTGATCTCGATGAACGTGTAGCCATCCGGTCCACGGATCAGATCGGCGCTGCACAATCCAACCAGGCCGGCGCGCCGCGTCAGACTTGAGACCCAGCCGCCGATGACCGCCGCCTGTCTGCGATCGAAGCGTCTCAACCGTACGGCGCCGCCGTAGCGATAGGGCGCTGTGGGGGCGGGAGACGTCCATTGTTGGCTGAAACCCACGAGGTGCGCGGTTTGACCATTGCCGACGAACAGGGCCGAGATGCTGCGACCGGCAACGAAGCGCTGGAAGTAGCGGCCGGCGGTCGGGCTTTCTCCGGCTGCTCGTCTGACGTGTCCGCCGCCGGCGCCGCCCGCGGTCTTGACCACCCAGTTCTCCGGGTCAGGCGGCTGGTCCCATCGCAGTTGCGGATGCGGGATGCCGAGTTCGGCGCAATCATCGGCCAGCAACTGCGGATCCTTGATCCTGCGGATCGCGGCGCCGCCATTGCCGGCGAGCCGAAAGTGTCGCGCGATTTTGTCCACGGTCTCAGGCATCCGCTCAAACCCTGAGCCCAGGACAATGGCGGCCGGCAGGTCGTCGCCAGCCAATCGCCGAAGCGTGTCGATGATGCGCTCGCCGTCGATGCCTCCTTGCAGGTCGCCTGGCAGCATTGTCGCGCGTTCTGCGAGCGCGACGGTGTCCGTATCGCAAAAGAAATCGGCGACCAGCGGACGATAGCCGGCGCGACGCGCGGCGGCGGCCAGCGCCCGGCCTGAAATTGCCGCGATCAAAAGAGATCCGGCGTTACTTGGCAATCTCGCGTGCAAGGGAAAACGCTTCCTGAAAACCGAGCGTGATCGTCTTTTCGGATTCGATCATTCTTTTGAAGAGACCGAATTCGACCTTATATTTGACATTGCCGATGGCAAGCGGACCAATGCCGACAGCTTTTGCCGCATCGAGTGGATCACCATTGGCATTGACGGCCAATCCTTCGATGCCGGCCGGGGGAACGGCATTGACGTCGGCCGCAATAAGCAGGTCATTGCCTTTCAATTGGGCTTTGGAGACCACCTGGACGCCAGCTTTGGCGCAAGCCAGGATAATTTCGTTGGCTTCGACCAGCTTTGTCTTGCGGGCGTCGCTCGATCCGTCAGCCGCATCGACGGTGAGGTGGAACCTGCTTTCGATCTCGGCCGCGATCTGCTTGACCCGTTCGATGCCGTCATGGCCGACAAGTGTGACCCGGGCACCTTCCCCTGCCGCGATGACGGCGGTGCAGAAGCCGACGACTCCGGTGGCGCCGAAAACAGCCACCCTCGTATCCCTGAGCGCACGCTGGAATTTCTTCTCCAGCGCCTTTTCGACCTTGGCCACCATCGCCGCGGCTGTGGTGAACGAGCCGGCTGGATCGGCAAATACCGAAACCTGGAAAGGCGGCACCATCGCCTTCTTCGCGGCGTCGAACATGTCGAGCGCCAACGAGGCATCCTTCCCGGCGATGAAGATGCCGGTGTCGACACCCGCATCCGGCGGGCGTGAAAAGATCGCGTCCTGGACCAGTCCTGTCACTTCGGCCAGGCCCACATCGACATAGGGGACGACGGCGTCGAAACCTGCGTCGAGCGCCATGTTCACGTCGAAGGGGCTCATCTGCTTCAACGGTGTCAGCATGTGCAGGATGTGTTTGCGGGCCATTTCTTGCCTTTCTGCCTGAAACTGAAGCGTCAGCTGCCGACGAGATCCAGCCTGGTTGAACTGATCTTCGCGCCGGAGTTCCTGCCCTTGACGATCTTGACCTCAAGGCCGCCCTCAACTGTCGTCTTCCGAACCGCGTCGACGAACTTGAGTGCGGCGTCCTGCGATGGCGCGAAGGCAAAGCCTGTCGGCCCCCAGGAACTCTGGCCGATGCCGACGGCGCCTGCTTCATTGAGACAGTGGGCCACCATCTCGACCCGCTTCGAGGTGAACACGCCGCCCTGGGCCGGGGCGAAATGGCTGCCGATCAGCATCTGTATCGCGGTGACGGCGGCGCCGAATGCCGGAAGGTCCCGCTCGACCAAAGCCGGCATTATGCCCATCAGCACCCTCCGGCAGATCTCCCCACTGCCTGCCGTTGGGAATGGCGGCAGCGAGCGAAACGCCGCAACCTCGGCTGCTCCATGCAGTCCATGCCCGGAATGGTCGAGGATGAGGAGGACGCGCCACTCTTCCGGAAACGGCAGCCGCGCGACGACCGGAGGCGTTCCGCCGCGGTCGTTCTTGCCGGCGTCGACTATGACGCCGCCGTCTTCGAAACTTGCGATGCCGATGCCGGATCGGCCGCCCCGCTCGAGCAGGTTAGCGTCGCCGGCGATGTCCAGAGGCAGATTGTGGAGCGTGCGCAACGCCGAGGCGACGGCAAGGGCGATCTGCGTGCCGGAGCCCAGACCCGCATGACTGGGGATCGACTGCTCTACCACGAGATGGTGCTGGCCGCGAATGCCGAGATGCTTGCAGAGCGTCGACAGATGCTCGCTGGCGCGGGTGCTCTCGGAGCCTTCGACGATGGTCTCGCTGGACCGCGACAGGGTGACGACGGTTTCGGGTTCGCTCAATGGAAGCCCGACGCTACCGAACCGCCGTCCGGCATCGCCATTGAGATCAAGGAAGCCAAGGTGCAGGCGAGCGGGCACTCGTATGGTAACAGAATTCGACATCTGCCCCCCGATGGGTGCATCATGGATGCATCATGGAAGTTTAGGTGCCCGGTACCATGATAACTGTTTTCGTCGATGGGGCAAGCCAAAGAGAACGCATACGTGTTTGCCGGCTCCGGCGTGTGACAGACCGAGCAATTCGCGGAGGTCGAGATGAACGAGACAGTCAAGGAAAAGGTCTATTCGGAAGCCGAGATCGCCGACCGGCTTGAGAA
>NZ_RZPW01000697.1:0-3301 GCF_003998455.1 Mesorhizobium sp. M7A.F.Ca.CA.001.08.2.1
CTCCGGAGCCTAGAGTAATTCCAGGAAAAGGCTGAAACAGTTTTCCGTCCGGAATTGCGTCAACTCTAGTCTCGGTCGACGATCCCGATCATCGGCAGGACATGCTCGCGTTCAAACACGATGTGCCGGCGCAGATTCTCGAACAGGCCGCGCAACATGAACCCGATGGCTTCGGGGTTTTCGACCGCCTCGCCATGACCGATGGCCAGCAGAATTTCGGTCACCTCACCGCCAAAGCATTCGTCTTCCATATGTTCGGCCCGCAATCGCCGGGTTGAGGCAAGGTTCGCATTGCTGCTGACCACGGCATCCTCGTAGGCGGGAAAGATGACCGTCTCTTCGTATTGATCAATGTTGCGCAGCAGCGGAACGATCGCGTTGGCCGCGCCGAGACACTCCAGGCGATCGACGCCGGGCAAGGCGCCCGCCATTCTTTCCAGGGCGTCGCAGAGCTGCAGCTTTTCCCTGTGCGCGCGCTTCATCACCGCGGCTGGACCACTTCCCTGCTGGATCGATCAGTCGGTGCGGGATTTTCATCGCCTGCTTCGAACAGCGACGATCCCAGCCCTTTCTTCCGGCTCAAGGGCGGCCTCCGAGTGCAAGACCACGCTGCCCAATCAGAAGGGGCTGGGCTTTGACATGGATCAAGGCGGCGACAACGCGACTGCTGAATTGGTGTCTATGCGGATTGGCGTCCGCGCATCGGAATCCGAGGTCGGGGATAGCTCATGAAGTTCGGCACGCAAATCTTCGTTTTGAGCCTTTTCACATTTGCAGCCCTGGTGGCCGCGGGCTTCGGCGTGGACCAGCCCTTTCGACAGCATATGTGGGTGCTGTTTTTTGTGTTGCTTGGTTTTGTCGCCATCCTCATCCGCAACACGAATTTCGAGGTGGCCGCTCCGATTGACCCATCCGCTTACATGGATGGTCCAATCCGCTACGGCGCCATCGCCACCATGTTCTGGGGTGTCGTCGGCATGCTTGTCGGCGTGGTCATCGCGCTGCAGCTTGCCTACCCCGAACTCAACATCCAGCCCTGGTTCAACTTCGGCCGTTTGCGGCCGCTGCATACGTCCGGAGTGGTCTTCGCATTCGGCGGCAACGCATTGCTTTGCACGTCATTGTACGTCGTGCAACGCACCTGTCGCGCGCGCCTGTTCGGCGGCGATCTCGCCTGGTTCGTGTTCTGGGGTTACCAGCTTTTCATTGTCATGGCCGCGACCGGCTATCTGCTCGGCATCACCGAGAGCCGGGAATACGCCGAACCCGAATGGTACGTGGACATCTGGCTGACCATCGTCTGGGTCGCCTATCTCATCTTGTTCCTCGGCACGATCTTCAAGCGCAAGGAACCGCACATCTACGTCGCCAACTGGTTTTACCTCTCCTTCATCGTGACCATCGCGATGCTGCATGTGATCAACAACCTGTCGATGCCGGCCTCGTTCCTGGGCTCAAAGAGTTACTCCGCCTTTTCCGGGGTCCAGGACGCCCTGACGCAATGGTGGTATGGCCACAACGCCGTCGGCTTCTTCCTCACTGCCGGCTTCCTCGGCATGATGTATTACTTCGTGCCCAAGCAGGCGAACCGGCCGGTCTATTCCTATCGGCTGTCGATCATCCATTTCTGGGCGATCATCTTTCTCTACATCTGGGCCGGGCCGCATCACCTGCACTACACCGCCCTGCCCGATTGGGCGCAGACGCTCGGCATGGTGTTCTCGATCATGCTGTGGATGCCGTCATGGGGTGGCATGATCAACGGCCTGATGACGCTGTCCGGCGCCTGGGACAAGCTGCGCACGGACCCCATCATCCGTATGATGGTGATGGCCATCGCCTTCTACGGCATGTCGACCTTCGAAGGTCCGATGATGTCGATCAAGACGGTCAACTCGCTGTCGCATTACACCGACTGGACCATTGGCCACGTGCACTCCGGTGCGCTCGGCTGGGTCGGCATGATCTCGTTCGGCGCAATCTACTTCATGGTGCCGAAGCTCTGGAACCGTGAGCGGCTCTACTCGCTGAGGCTCGTCACCTGGCACTTCTGGCTGGCGACCCTGGGGATCGTCGTCTACGCCGCCGTCATGTGGGTTTCCGGCGTCATGCAGGGCCTGATGTGGCGTGAATACGACGAGCAGGGTTTCCTGGTCTATTCCTTCGCCGAAACCGTGGCCGCCATGCATCCCTACTATCTCATGCGCGCCATTGGCGGGGCAATGTATCTCTCCGGCGCCCTGATCATGGCCTGGAACATCGCCATGACCATCCTCGGATACCAGCGCGAGGAGGAGCCGATGCCCGGCTCTGTTCCCGCCCTTCAGCCTGCCGAATAAGGAGCCAGACAATGGGCTTGATGGACAGACACGCACTCATCGAGAAGAACGCCACGCTTCTTCTCGTTGGCTCTCTTCTTGTGGTGACCGTCGGCGGCATCGTCGAGATCGCACCGCTCTTCTATCTCGACAACACGATCGAGAAGGTGGAAGGCATGCGCCCCTATTCGCCGCTCGAACTTGTCGGGCGCAACATCTATGTGCGCGAGGGCTGCTACCTCTGCCACAGCCAGATGATCAGGCCGTTCCGCGACGAAGTCGAGCGCTACGGTCACTACAGCCTGGCTGCCGAGTCGATGTACGATCATCCTTTCCAGTGGGGATCGAAGCGTACCGGGCCGGACCTCGCCAGAGTTGGCGACCGCTACTCGAATCTGTGGCATGTCGAGCATCTCACGGATCCGCGTTCGGTGGTGCCGGAATCGATCATGCCGAGCTACGCGTTCCTCAAAGACACGCCGATCGAGGTGGAGGACTTCTCGACGCATCTGGTTGCCAACAGGCGTGTCGGTGTCCCCTACAGCGATGACATGATCGCCCGCGCCAATGCCGACCTGATGGCGCAAGCCGATCCCAACGCCGACACGTCCGGCCTCGAAGCCCGCTACCCCAAAGCCAAGATCGGCGACTTCGACGGCAACCCGCAACAGGTCACCGAAATGGATGCCCTTGTCGCTTATCTCCAGATGCTCGGCACGCTGGTCGATTTCAAGAACTACGACGAAGCCGCGGGCTATCGCTGAGGGAGTTCTACCCATGGATTACAATTTGATGCGAGAGTTTGCCGACAGCTGGGGCCTGGTCGCCATGGCGCTTTTCTTTGTCGGCGCGACTGCCTTCGCGCTCCGCCCCGGCAGCCGCAAGCTGGCCGACGAGGCTGCCCGGATTCCCCTTGAGGACGAGTGGCCATGAGCGACGAGCATATCGATGAAATCTCCGGCGTCTCGACCACCGGCCACGAA
>NZ_RZPW01000698.1:0-3299 GCF_003998455.1 Mesorhizobium sp. M7A.F.Ca.CA.001.08.2.1
GGTCATGGCTGGCGGGCAGGCGCGAGCGCGAGTGCGAATATGGGCGCGATTGCCGGCTGGAATTCCGCGAGCGTCTATCAGCAGGCCATCGCCCGCATTGCCACGGCGATCGACGGCGATTGACGGAACATGCACCGGGCAGAAGGCCCCGGCCATTTTTTGACTTGATCGAAAACCCGGCGTGAATGCCGGGTTTTTATTTGATCTCGAGCGTGTAGGAGCAGCCGGCCAGGGTCTTGCCGGGATGGGACTCGACGGTCGAGACGTTGAGCTTGACGTCCGTGGAGAAGGTCAATCCTTCCGACTCTTCGGTGCTTTGGAAAACGGCCTTTTCGCCAAGGAATTTTTGCGGCGTGGAAAAAACGGCCATGACGTCGAGTTCTTTTGCAAGCTCCGGCGCGGCAACGCCGTCGAGCACGGCCATCGGCCCCGCAGCGGTAAACACGATCGATCCTGTCTCGCGGTTGAACACGCGGATTTTGGCCGGCAGTTCGTATTGGCTGAGAAACGGATTGGCGGAGGCAACCTCCTTCCAGCCAAGCGTTTCAACGGCACCCGGTGCGCTGGACAGCCACAGGGCAAAGTCGTTGTAAGTCGGAACGTCCGCCCTGCACTCGATCAGCGCGGGAAGGTCAAGAGAGGCGGGGTCGAACTCCTGGCCGGCGGCCGGCGTCGCCAGAACAACCAGCGGCGCCAGGCAGCGACCGAAACCGCGCATCCGCCCTACTTGGCACGGTTGCGCGCTGCCAGCGTTCTCAGCCGCAGTGCATTGAGGCGGATGAAGCCGGCGGCGTCCTTCTGGTCGTAGGCGCCGCGGTCGTCCTCGAAGGTGACCAGCGCGTCGGAATAGAGCGTTTTCCTGGACTTGCGGCCGGTGACCATGACGTTGCCCTTGTAGAGCTTGAGCCGCACCGTGCCTTCGACGTCTTCCTGGCTCTTGTCGATCATCGCCTGCAGCATCAGGCGCTCGGGCGCGAACCAGAAGCCGTTGTAGATGAGTTCGGCGTAGCGCGGCATGAACTCGTCCTTGAGGTGGGCAGCACCCCGGTCGAGCGTGATCGATTCGATAGCGCGATGCGCGACGATCAGGATGGCGCCGCCGGGCGTCTCATAGACCCCGCGCGACTTCATGCCGACGAAGCGGTTCTCGACCAGGTCGAGCCGGCCGATGCCGTTGTCGCGGCCGAGATCGTTGAGCGCCGCCAGCATGGTTGCCGGCGACAGCTTCTTGCCGTTGAGCGCGATCGGGTCGCCCTTCAGGAACTCGATCTCGATCTCGGTGACCTTGTCGGGCGCGTCCATCGGCGAAACGGTGCGCTGATGAACGAATTCCGGCGGCTCCACCCACGGGTCTTCCAGCACCTTGCCCTCGGAGGACGAATGCAAGAGGTTGGCGTCGACCGAGAACGGTGCATCGCCCTTCTTGTCCTTCGGCACCGGGATCTGGTGCTGCTCGGCGAAATTCATCAGGTCGGTACGCGACTTGAACGTCCAGTCGCGCCACGGCGCGATGACCTTGATGTCGGGGTTCAGTGCGTAAGCCGAGAGCTCGAAGCGAACCTGATCGTTGCCCTTGCCGGTGGCGCCATGCGCGATCGCATCGGCGCCGGTTTCCCGGGCTATATCGACGAGATGCTTGGAGATCAGCGGCCGGGCGATCGAGGTGCCGAGCAGATAGGTGCCTTCATAGACGGTGTTGGCGCGGAACATCGGGAAGACGAAGTCGGCGACGAATTCCTCGCGCACATCGACGATACGGATGTCCTTGATGCCCATCATCTCGGCCTTGCGGCGCGCCGGTTCCAGCTCTTCACCCTGACCGAGATCGGCGGTGAAGGTGATGACCTCGGCGCCGAACTCGGTCTGCAGCCATTTCAGGATGATGGATGTGTCGAGACCGCCGGAATAGGAGAGCACGACTTTCTTGATGTCTTTGGTTTTGGACATTTTTACCCCGTCGGTGGCGGACGCCCCAGCCTGGGCGTCACGGATTTGTCGCAGCGCCTTTTAGCAGGAACGGCAGAGCGAGCAAGCACGCGTGCGTGCATGGCTTCTGGTCCAGCGTATGGCGGGAGCACGATGCCGGCAGCGGAAACAACCTGCTGCAATCAAAGGCTGCATTTGCCGGTGAGACTTAATCAAGTTTTCATGCCGTGCCGCTAACACTTACGACAAAGCCGCCTTGGGCACGTTCCGGGCGGCTTCTTGCCTGCCTTGTCGCGGGCTCCTCGGGCTTGGGCGACTCTCGATGCGCGTTATATCATGCATCGCCACGGAGCATAATCTGTGGCTTGTCCTCCTGGCGGCGCTGATGTGCGTCACCGGCTGTTGGGTGACGATCGGCCTCTTCGACCGTTCGAGGAAAACCACCGGCGTGCAGATGAAGGGCTGGCTGTTCCTGACCGCGGTCGCCGCCGGCTCGTCGATCTGGTGCACCCATTTCATCGCCATGCTGGCCTACCAGCCCGGCGCGCCGATCACCTTCGATCCGGTCCTGACCATGGCGTCCCTGGTCATCGCCATCGTCGGCACCGGGCTGGGCTTCACCCTCGCATCCGGCAAGAGCCGGCGGCTGGCCCCGGAATGGGGCGGCGTCGTCGTCGGCCTGGCGATCTCGGCCATGCACTACACCGGTATGATGGCCTATCACGTTGCCGGCATCGTCGAATGGGACGGCTCCTATGTCGTGGCCTCACTGGTCATCTCGGCGGTGTTCTCCGCCCTGGCCGTCGGCCATGCCGTGCGCCGGCCATATCGTTGGTCGCACTATCTCGCCATTGGGTTGCTGGTGCTGGCGATCGTCGGCCTGCATTTCACGGCGATGGCGGCGGTAGCGGTGACGCCGCTGTCCTTCATCTCCACCGGCACCAATCCGGATATTCTCGTGGCGATGGCGGTCGCCGTCGCCGTTGTCGGCCTGATCGTCGCGGCCACGGGTTTCGCCAGCTATCTGATCGATGAGCGCGGCCGCCTGGAAAGCTTCGAGCGGCTTCAGCACCTTGCCCTCAACGATGCGCTTACCGGCCTTGCCAACCGGGTCTCCTTCAACGACCGCCTCGACCATGAGATCGAACGGGCGCGGGAAGACAAGGAAACGATGACGGCCGTCATCGTCATCGATCTCGACCGCTTCAAGGAGATCAACGACCTCAGGGGGCACGCGGCCGGCGACCAGGCGCTCAAGATCGTCGCCCGCAGGCTGGCGAAACTGACCGGCGATGGCGAATTCGTCGCGCGGCTCGGCGGTGACGAGTTTGCCGCCATCAAGCGCTTCAAGGATCAGAAAGACCTTCTCGGTC
>NZ_RZPW01000699.1:0-3291 GCF_003998455.1 Mesorhizobium sp. M7A.F.Ca.CA.001.08.2.1
GTCCATCGCCGTAACGATCGCCATCACGGCGGCCATCTCCAGTGTGGAGAGCCCTACGGAGCTCGAGCACGCGCCGCCTCCACACCTGACTTGTGAGAAAGCAGGCTTCAGCCTAATAAAGCCACAGCTCATTTAGAGCCTGGGGGAATTGTATGAGCTGGAACCCGAGAAGGGTCCTTATCGATCTGCTGAACCAGAACCGGACTGTCAGAGCAGCCAAGGCATTGCGAAACGCCTTGATTGAACGCAACTTCCGTGGACGCGGTGTTGCGGAAGGCCTGAAATTCGCCGACGAAGTGCGGCGAACCGGTGGCCGGAGATTTTGTTTTGTCATTGCCTTCAATACCCCTTGGGTCATCGACGCGATGGCGCGCTCCTGGGAGCTGTATTCGTCCGGAATGACGCTGGTCGTTGTCGACAACTCTTCAAAGCAATCGGCTCGCACCCGTATCGAGGAAATCTGTCGAGCGCGAGGCGTCGCCTACTTCAGCTTGCCCCGAAACTGGGAGCGTCATCCTAACCGGTCGCACGGAACATCCATGAACTGGATCTTCCACAATATCATCCGGCCGATGCAGCCGGAGCTGTTCGGCTTTCTGGATCACGACTGCTTTCCGATCATCCCCGTGGACATTCCCGCGGCGATGGAAGGAAAAGTCGTCTATGGCTCAAAGCGCCGGTCAACTTCGGATCACCAAGCGTGGTTCTTGTGGGCAGGGTTCTGCTTCTTTCGCTTTAGCGCCCTGGAGAACGTGAACATGGACTTTCACCCCCGCTTCATCCACGGGATGGACACCGGCGGAGGCAATTGGGCTGGGCTCTATCGCCTGCTCGGCGAAAACGATGTCGTGGATGTGCCGGCCACTACGGCTCATCTGAACCTCGGCGAGGCCGACTCCGGTCATCAGATGTTGGGCAGCGCCTTTTTGCATATCGGCGGCGCTGGTTACCGGAAGTCGATTAACACCCAGCAATACCGGCGGCTGATCTCCAACTATGTTTGGGACACCTATCTGCACGGCGATCAGAACCGCCTCGTCAAAGAACTTTGACCAAGCTCAGGCTATAGCCTCTCTCAGCCTATAGCCGGCTACTGTGCCGTCCAGCCGCCGTCCATCGGCAAGGTGGTGCCGGTGACCTGCCTGGCCGCGTCCGAACACAGGAACAGCGTCAGCGCGGCGAGCTCGTCGACGGTGACGAATTCCTTGGTCGGCTGGGCGGCGAGCAGCACATCGTGCTTGACCTGTTCCTCGGTCATGCCGCGCGCCTTCATCGTGTCGGGAATCTGCCTTTCGACCAGCGGCGTCCAGACATAGCCCGGCGCGATCGCATTGACGGTGACGCCGTCGAGCGCTGCTTCGAGCGCTACCGTCTTGGTGAGGCCCGCAATGCCGTGCTTGGCCGACACATAGGCCGACTTGAACGGCGAGGCGACCAGAGCATGCGCCGAGGCGGTGTTGATGATACGGCCCCATTTGCGCGCCTTCATGCCCGGCAGTGCCGCCTTGATGGCGTAGAACGCGGCGAGCAGATTGATGCGGATGATGGCTTCCCACTTTTCATCGGGAAACTCCTCGATCGGCGCGACATGCTGGATGCCGGCATTGTTGACCAGGATATCGAGACTGCCGAAGGCAGCCTCGGCCTCATGCACCATGGCGCTGACCGCCGCGCCATCCATCATGTTGGCACCGGAATAGCGGCACTTGACGCCGAAATCCCTCTCGATGCCGGTGCGCTCCTGCTCGATGGCAGCCGCATCGCCAAGGCCGTTGATGGTGACATTGGCGCCTTCGGCGGCAAAGGCGCGGGCGATGGCCAGGCCGATGCCGCTGGTCGAGCCGGTGACGAGGGCGTTCTTCGAAGACAGGAAACCCATGATGATCTCGCAAGAGGTGGGAGGGAACGAACGGGGCCGCCTTTGTGCGCCGCACCATGACAGTGCCATAGCCATATGTCGGTGCGATTACAGGGTTGAAACGGCCGTCGACAGGCCCCTTGGGCGGCTGTCAGGCGGCTGACACGGCACTGTCATGGTGCCGTGCAACATAATCCGGAGCGCATTCGCGCAGTCATTCCTGAACCAGAATGGGGCTACAGCCTTGCAGATCGCCGATGTCGTGAAGCGCGCCTATGCGATGCCGCTGACCAACCCCTCCTTTCCGCCCGGGCCGTACCGTTTCTTCAACCGCGAATACGTTATCATAACCTACCGCACGACGCGTGAGGCGCTTCAGGCGGTGGTGCCGGAGCCGCTGGAGATCGACGAGCCGCTGGTCAAATACGAATTCATCCGCATGCCTGACTCGACCGGTTTCGGCGACTACACCGAGACCGGCCAGGTCATCCCGGTGCGCTACAAGGGCCAGCACGGCGCCTATGTCCATTCGATGTATCTCGACGACGACGCGCCGATCGCCGGCGGCCGCGAACTGTGGGGCTTTCCCAAGAAGCTTGCCAATCCCAAGATCGTGCATGAAGGCGAGGTCATCGTCGGCACGCTGCACTATGGCAGCGTTCTGTGCGCCACCGGCACGATGGGCTACAAGCACAAGGAAGCCGATCATGGCTCTGTCCTCGCTTCGCTGGCCGCGCCCAATTTCCTGATCAAGATCGTCCCGCATGTCGACGGCACGCCGCGCATCTGCGAACTGGTCCGCTACCACCTCACCGACATCACGCTGAAGGAAGCCTGGACTGCGCCCGCCGCGCTCGATTTGCGGCCGCACGTCATGGCCGACGTGGCGCGGCTGCCGGTGCTCGACATCGTATCCGCCGTCCACTTCACCGCCGACCTGACGCTTGGGCTGGGCGAAGTGGTTCACGATTATCTCGCCGACCGCACCTGAGCTGCACAAGCCTTTCAGAGCCCAAACAGAAGTCGGAGACCAAAGCCGTGCTCGAACGCAATCGCAACAAGGAGGCCACCGCCACCATCGCGGAGATCTCGGCGCAGTATGACCGCGTCGCGCTGGTGTTTCAGGGAGGCGGCGCGCTCGGCGCCTACCAGGCTGGGGTGTACCAGGCATTGGCAGAGGCCGGCTGCGAGCCGAGCTGGCTTTCCGGCGTGTCGATCGGCGCCATCAATGCGGCGATCATCGCCGGCAATGAGTCGAGCCGCCGGCTGCAGCGCCTCGAGCAATTCTGGCAGACGATTTCGGGTCGCAAGATCTGGGCCTATACGCCGGAAGGCGACATCTACCGTGATATCCGCAATCGCACCAGTTCGTGGATGACCATGGTCATGGGGCAGCCGGGCTTCTTCAAGCCGCGCAATCCTAACCCCTGGAT
>NZ_RZPW01000069.1:0-13867 GCF_003998455.1 Mesorhizobium sp. M7A.F.Ca.CA.001.08.2.1
GTGATTTCCAAGCCGTGTATGGGCGGCATGGCGACATTTGGCAAGCAGGCCCGTAGCCGAGGGCTGAGCGGCAAGCTTCTGTAGCCTATCCTCGTCGAACTGACGCCATCAGGTTTAAAGCGTTAACAAATAATTTGACGCACGCAATCTTTTTGCATTCTAATGGGAACTGTGAAAATTGACTGAATAAGTTCCGTCGAGCATTGTCGCATCCGGTCAACGGCCGCATGACTGTGGGCGGGGCCGATCGTTGGCAGGGGATCAGGAACATATCGATGGCGGAGAAGACGCACCGCACGATGGACGACTTCGCCCAGGCATGCGGCGTGTCGCGCCCGACGCTGTCCAAATATTTCGACGATCCGGCGAGCGTGAAGCCGGCGACGCGGGCGCGCATCGAAGCCGCCCTGCGTTCCTCGGACTATCAGCCGAACCTTTTCGCCCGCAATCTCAACCGCAAGCGCACCCGCAACATCGGCATCGTCGTGCCGACGATCACCGATCCTTTCTACGCCGAGATGGTCAGCCGCATCGAATTTCGTTGCCGCGACGAAGGCTACTGGCCGATCGTCATCTCCTCGCATGGCTCGCCGAAGCTGGAGGCGGAGTCGGTCAGGACGCTGCTGTCGCTGAAGGTGGCCGGCGCGATCATCGCCCCGCTCGGCCTTGCCTCCGACCGCAGCGTCTTCGACAAGCTCGGGCAGGACATTCCGATCGTCTATTTCGACACCTATATCGAGGGCGATACGCCGTTCGTCGGCAACGACAACCGGCAGAGCGTGTCGACCATCGTCGACTATCTCTGTCGCTCGGGCGAACCGCCGGTCTATCTCGACATTCCGCATGTCAACCACAACTCCGGCGAACGCCAGGAGAGCTACATCGTCGCGATGGAGACCGCCGGCTTCAAGCCGGCCGTCATCGAGGCCGCGCGCGATTACACCTGGGACTTCGAACGCATCGGCTACGAGCAGACGGAAAAAATGCTGGAGGCCGGGACCTTGCCCGGCCGCACCATCCTGTGCGCCAACGATCGTCTCGCCTTTGGCGTAATGGCGGCCGCGTACTCGCGCGGCCTGAAGGTCGGCCGCAGGCCCGATTGCGATCTGCGCGTTGCCGCCCACGACGACCATCCGCTGAGCCGCTACACCTGTCCGGCGCTGACCACCATGGCGCAGGATTTCACCGCCATGGCCGGCCGCAGCGTCGAGATCCTGCTGGCCCTGCTGGACGAGGCCGATCCGCCGAAGCAGGGCATGGCGTGCACCGTCAAGCTCGGTGCCACCCTGGTGATGCGTCAGTCGGCCTAACCGGTCGACGTCGATCCCTCGAAGTGGCGCCAGGCCGTCACCCCCTCGACCACCGCTTGCCGGGCGGCGGGAATATGGCGTCCCATCGAGACGAAGCCATGGATCTGGCCCGGCCATTGCCGCAGGATCACAGGCACGCCCGCGGCCTGCAGGCGCGCCGCATAGGCTGCCCCTTCGTCGGCCAGGATGTCACAGCCGGCAAGCGCCACGAATGCTGGCGCGACGCCGGCAAGATCAGGCGCCAGCAAGGGCGAGACGCGCCAGTCCATGATTTCGTCGGGCGTTCGCACATAATGGTCGCGGAACCATGCCATGGTCGTCGCGGTAAGGCCGAAGCCGTCGCCGAAACGCCGGTAGCTGCCCGATGTCTGCCGCGCGTCGGTGTTGGGATAGATCAGGATCTGCGTCGCAAGTGGTGGAGCGAGCCCATCGCGTGCGAGCAGCGCCAGCACTGCGGCAAGATTGCCGCCGGCGCTGTCGCCGGCAACACCAATGCGCACCTTGTCGATGCCCAGGTCGACGGCATTCTCGGCCATGAAGCGAAGTGTCGCCAGGCAATCCTCGAGCCCGGCGGGAAATTTGTGCTCCGGGGCCAGGCGATAGTCGGGGCAGACAATGACGGCGTTGCCGAGATTGGCCATCAGGCGGCAGATCTCGTCATGTGAATCGAGATTGCCGATGACCCAGCCGCCGCCATGCAGATAGAGCAGCGCCGGCGCTCCGCTCGGCAGTGCGTCGATGCCGCGATGGATGCGGACAGTGATGGGGCCGTTCGGCCCGTCGATCTGCTGTTCAAAGGTCGTCGCGACCGGCTCATGCTCACCTTGCAGCGTCGGGAACGAGGCGTTGTAGGCAGCTCGCGCCGCCGCCACGCTGCCGGTCTCGAATGGCTTGCCGCCGGCTGCACGAGCCATGTCGAGGACGCGCAGCGCATCCGGATCGAGCGTCATGATCATACCCTCAGGCCAGCAGATCGCTGGCCTCTTCCTCGGTCAGCAGGGCCGGCTGGACGACATCGCCCGCGATGGCGACCGAGCCCTGTGTTTCACCGGAGCGCAGGATAGCGTCCATGATCTCCAGTACATGCAGCGCCAGATTGCCGGAGGCGCGCGGCGTGTTGCCGGTCTGAAGCGAGCGCACCAGATCGGCGACGCCGAGCATGCGGTAATTGGCGCGATCGGGCGCCGCATAAGGCCAGTTGCGGGCGCCATAGAGTTCGCCTTCGCTGGCGAAATCCCTCCAGTCGGTGCCGCGTTTCGACAGCGACACGGTGCCGCCGAACGTGTCGGGGTCGGGCAGGCGCAGCGAGCCTTCCGTGCCGTGCAGTTCGATCGGATGGTTGGAGTGGCGAAAGACATCCCACGAGGCGCCGAAGGTGACGGTTGCGCCGGAGCGGAACTCCAGCAGCGACAGCACATTGGTCGGCGTGCCGACCTTGAATGTGGTGTTCTTGAATGGCCCTTCGGCAGTGATCAGCCGCTCCTCCTGGCCGCGCGTCGCCATCGCCATGACGCGTTCGACCGGGCCGAGCAGATTGACCAGCATGGTCAGATAGTAGGGGCCCATGTCGAACACCGGGCCACCGCCTGGCTGGTAGTAGAACTGCGGGTTGGGGTGCCAGTGCTCCATGCCGCGGCCCATCATGAAGGCGGTGCCGGTGACCGGGCGGCCGATGGCGCCGTCATCCATCAGCCGGCGGGCGCGGCGTCCGGCTGCACCAAGGAAGGTGTCGGGCGCCGAGCCGAGCAGCAGCCCGCGCGACCGCGCCTCGTCGACCAGGCGCCGTCCATCGGCGGCCGAGGTGGCGAGCGGCTTTTCGGTGAAGACGTGCTTGCCGGCCGAAAGGGCGGCAAACGAAATGTCGAAATGCGCCGCCGGAATGGTCAGGTTGAGGACGAGATCGATCTCGGGGTCGGCCAGCAGTGCATCGACGCCGAGTGCCCGTATGCCATATTCCTTCGCCCGCAGCGCCGTCATGTCGGCCGAGATATCGGCGCAGGCGCGCAACTCGATGCCGCCGAAGAGAGCGGCATTGCGCAGATAGGTCATCGAGATATTGCCGCATCCGATGACGCCGATCCCGAGTTTCGTCGTTGATATCCCGTGCATTCTCGATCGTACCTCCCAACGCGGTCACCGTCTGCCGAATCCGCCCAGAAGTAACGGATCGCCTTCGCAAAGGGCTATACAACATATTAAATATTGACGCGCGTAAAATTTTTATACAACATGCGAAAATGCTGGCGCGATATCGGGAGGCTGCCAGTCATGGGAGGAGAAAATGACCGACATGAAAAAACGGCCGACCGCCGATGCGGATGCCGTGGGTCATGCGCGCATCGGATATTTCCGCCGCGGCCAGGGACCTCGACGGGGTCAGGCATAGATCACCTTGGCCCCTGTCCTATCAAGCTGGCTGCGTATTGGGCCGGACAGGCCATCGTCGGTGATCACGACATCGACGCTCGACAGCGAAAAGGCCTTGGAGGTTCCGCTGACGCCCCATTTGCTCGAATCCGCAAGGAGGACAACGCGCCGGGCCATGCGCACGAGGTTTCGCTTGGTTCGCGCCATGTCTTCGTTCACGTCGACCACATCCAGTGACGAGTCAATCGCATGCGCTCCAACAAAGACCTGATGCGCTACCAAGCCGCCGAGAGCCGTGTCGGCATCGGTGATCAGCGTGCTTACCGTGTCCGGATAGACCCGGCCGCCGATCATGTGAACGTCGAGCCCGGGCCGATGCATCAGATGCTGCACGATGTTCATCGCCGTGGCCGCGACCACGACATTGCTGAGCGGCGGTAACAGCATGGCAACCTGCATCAATGTCGAGCCGCCATCGAAGATGACCGATTGGTTGTCCTCGAACAGGTCTATCGCTGCCCGGGCGATGCGTTTCTTTGCATCGAGGTTTGTTTGCATCCGCCGGGCGAACGCGGCCGTGGTCGAATCCGTGGTCCGGGTCACCGCGCCTCCGCGGGTCTTGGTCAGCAGTCCCTTGCGATCCAGTATCTCGAGGTCGGAGCGCACCGTGACTTCCGACACGCCAAAATCGTCTGACAGGTCCTTGATGCGAACCTGTCCGCTGCGTTGCACTTCACCCAGGATCGATTGGCGTCTCTGCTCTGACAACATTGGCCTGTCCTTGCCTCCATGCGCCAAGCGATCGCCCTGGCCTCGGTTCACTCTACCGAAAATAGGCGAATTCGAAAGCTTTCGAAAGATTGCATTTGTTATTTCTTTCGCAAACACTGGGTCCAGGATTTTGAAATCAATCAATTGGAGAGTTTTGGACTCATGAGCCTCGGAACCAAGGTGCGCTTGGCGCGCCTCTTCTCACATCCATCGGGGAATCTTTTTGGCGGCGCGGTCGACCACTTTGTCGGCTATGGCGACGTGCGCAAAGGAGGTCTTGCCGACCTGCCGGGTGCGCTTGCACGCGTCATGGTAGGCAAACCCGACTACGTCAGCATCCAGCCTGGCACCGCGCGCCATCTGTGGCCGCAATATGCGGGCAAGGCTTCCCTGGTGATCCAGGCCGGCTGCTTCACCCCAGACGATCGCATCAGTGAACTGATTGCAACGCCCGAGGATGCGGTGCGCGCCGGCGCCGATGCGTTGGCCGTGGCCATTCCGGTGCGCGGCGCGACCGAGGGAAAATACATACGCTGGCTGACCGATTCGGTGAACGCGGCGGCTCGTTACGGCATGCCGGTGGTAGCGCATATCTACCCTCGCGATTTCACCGACGGGGCAAAAATCGTCTTCACCCCCGACGAGATCGCCTATGCGGCACGCATCGGCTACGAGTCCGGCGTCGATGTGATCAAGATCGGTTACACGGGCGATTTCGAGTCGTTTCGAGAGACCGTTCGGACCTGCCCGGTGCCGGTTGTGATCGCCGGAGGTCCGAAGACCGACACGCTGCTCGGCGCCCTTCAGCAGACGGCGGACGCCATCCGTGCAGGCGCGCGCGGTGCCGTGGTGGGCCGCAATCTCTGGGGGCACGGCGATCCGGAAAAGGCAGCGATCGCCTTTCGGGGCGTCATCCATGACGGCCTTTCGGCGCAAGACGCCTTGGCGAAGGCGGGTGCCTGAACGATGCCCGCCGTCCCTTCAATCCTCGGCTTCGGAGCTATTGCGATCGACGACATCGTCTATGTCGATCAGCCGTTGTCGGCGGGCAAGGGGAAGGTTTTGCAAAGTGCCCGAGCTTTCGGCGGAAACGTCGCGACGGCACTTGCCGCCGTCGCGCGGCTCGGCGGAAGCGCCGGGTTCGTCGGATGGCTGGGCAGTGCCGCCGACGACGCCGTGTTGTGCGATCTCGTTGCGAGCGGCGTTGAAACCGCGTTCGCGCCGCGCCACCCGCACGCGCGCCCGGTGCGCTCGCGGATCACCGTCGGTTCGGATGGGGAGCGGTTCATCGCGTATGACGACGAAGCGATGCTGGGCACCGCGCCGGACTTTCCGGACGAGGTTCTCAGCCGCGCGACTGTCCTGATCGTCGACAGTTACGGGATCGGGTCGCTGGATGTCGTGGCTCGGGCTCGCGATCTCGGCCTTGCGATCCTCGGCGATGTCGAATGGAGCCACGGCCCGGCCACCGAGAGACTGATCGGGCTCTGCGACCATCTCATTCTTCCGCTCGGCTTCGCGCGGACCGCCACCGGCCGCCAGGCTCCGGCCGAGATACTCGATGCATTGTGGTTGCCGTCGCGGTCCGCCGTGGTTCTGACGGATGGCGGCAGAGGCGTCTTCTATCGCGGACGCGACGAGACAGGGCTCTGGCACCTGCCTCCGCACCGGGTTGCCGTCGTCGACTCGACCGGCGCCGGTGACTGCTTTCATGGCGCCTATGCCCTTGCATTGACGCGCGGGGCCGACACCGCAGGCCGGGTCGCATTCGCGGCCGCGGCGGCGGCCCTTTCGATAACGGGGCGGGGCGGGCGCGAGGCGCTTCCGACCGACGACCAGGTCAAGGAACTCCTGGCATCGACGAACGCGCCGTCGGCAGTCGAACTGAAATATGCGCGGCTTGATACCGGAACATAGCCTGAACTATCCGAGGAAAATTTCGCAGGTGAGCGTAAGCCGAGGACAATCATAAGAATCAATGGCTTAGACTTGTGGAGGGAGGAATATGGCAGAAGTCGTTCTTGAGAATATCTGCAAGACATACGGGAACAATTTTCACGCAATCGACCAATTGAACCTGTCGGTCAAGGACGGCGAGTTCTTGATTCTCGTCGGGCCGTCCGGCTGTGGCAAATCCACCGCGTTGCGGATGATCGCGGGATTGGAGGACGTCACCAGCGGCAGCCTCCGGATCGGCGGGGTCGACGTCGTCGACATGCCGCCCAAGGATCGCGACATCGGTCTTCCAGAGCTACGCCCTCTATCCGCATATGACTGTGTTCGAAAACATCGGCTTTTCGATGCGGCTGGCAGGCAAGCCGAAGGCCGAGCGCAAAAAGCGCGTGGACGAGATCGCCAAAACCCTTCAACTGACGTCTCTGCTGGACAGCAAACCCGCGAACCTTTCAGGCGGACAGCGTCAAAGGGTTGCCATGGGCCGCGCCATGGTGCGCGAGCCGGCAGCCTTTCTCATGGACGAACCCCTTTCCAATCTGGACGCGAAACTGCGTGTTCAAATGCGCGCCGAAATCACCAGTCTGCAAAAGCAGCTCGGCGTAACGACCATATATGTGACCCACGACCAAACCGAAGCCATGACGATGGGCGACAGGGTCGCGGTGTTGAAAGGCGGCGTGCTGCAGCAGGTCGACGCACCCAAGAGGCTCTATGAATCGCCGGCGAACGCTTTCGTGGCCGGCTTCATCGGGTCTCCTTCGATGAATCTTTTCGAGGCAACCCTGACGGGCGACGAACTGATGTCCGGCGCCTTGGCCGTCCGGCTGCAGGATGCAGCCTTCGTGCGCAGGCCGGGCTTGAGGTCCTATGCGGGGCGCAAGGTCGTGTTCGGGATACGACCGGAGGATCTCTATGACAGCAGGCTCGAATCCGGCCGCAAGTATCAGACGATACCGGCAAAGGTGACCTCGATCGAAGAACTCGGATCCGAACAAATCGTCCATCTCAACATCGACGCGGTCCGGGTGGACTCCGGCGACCCTGACGCGGTGCAGGATTTCGGCCTGGCGTCGAATGCGGTGGCGAAATTCGAACCGGTCAGCACAGTCCGCTCCGGCTCGGAAATCAGCTTGGCCCTGGATGATGCCAAGCTCCATTTCTTCGACCCCGAGACGCATCTGGCAATCTGAATATCAGCGATAAGACCCGCGGGCGAAGGTGAGGCGCCTGCGTAAGGAGACTTCTGAATAATCAGACGATCGGCCGCATTGTGCGGGCGAATATAAAGAAGGAGGAGAAAATGACGTTTCGTATTAAATCCGCGATGCTGAAAATAGCCGCGGCCGCATGGTTGCTTGGCGCAACCGGCGCCATGGCGGATACGACGCTGGAATTCACCCAATGGTGGGAGCCCGAATTGCCGGCTGGCTCGCTCAGGTCAATCATGGATGAGTTCGAGGCGGCAAACCCCGGAATCAAGGTGACGCTGGTCAGCGGCCCCTACGCCACCACGCGAGACCAGATCTCGGTTGGTGCTGCAACCGGAACGCTCAGCGACGTCGTCGGTCTCGACGGCGCCTGGGTGAACAATCTGAATGCGCAGGGCGCACTCGCCGACATGAATCCGATGATGGATGCGAGCGGTTTCGACAAGAGCCAGGTCGCGGATATCATCAAGGTGGACGGCAAGGCCGTGATGTTTCCCGTGGCTTCGTTCGTCTATCCGGTCTTCGTGAATTTGGACCTCGCCGCCAAGGCGGGCGTGACCAAGCTGCCGTCGACCCGTGCGGAGTTTCTCGAAGCCGCCAAGAAGATGACGCACGCCGACCAGAACCAGTATGGCTGGGTGCTGCCCCTGTCGCTGCAAACGCCATCCGGCGTCCAGAACGACATGATGTCGTGGGTTTGGGCTTCGGGCCAGTCGATGATGGCGAGCGGCAAGCCGGACCTTGAGGGCAAACCGGTGGTGGATATGCTCACTTTCGTCAAATCACTCAATGACGCCGGCACCATCTCGCCCGGCATCGCCACCAAGACCGAGCAGGAAAAGGTCGAGGAGTTCGTCAACAACCGCGTCGGGATGATGATCGACTCGCTCGCGCATGTGAACCTCATCCGCAAGCGCAATCCCAAGCTGAACTTCGACCTCATCCCGGTCCCTGTCGTGGAAAACTATACCGGCAAGCGCGGCCTTCCCTATGCCTCCTGGGGCATCGGCATCTCTGCGGCTTCGAAACATCAGGAAGAGGCCTGGAAACTCGTCCAATATCTGATGAGTGAAAAGGTCAACGCCAAGCTCGTGTCGCTTGCAAACGCCTTCCCGGGCAACGTCAACGCCAAGCCCGATTTCGTGACCTCGGACAAGGCTTTCGGCAAGGCTTTTGAAATCTTCAAGACCGGTCATCTCGCCAATGAGTTCACGGGCCTGCCGGTGGCTGAAGACCTGATGACCCAGTTCGACGTGCAAGCCCAGAAGATGCTCGCCGGCGAGCAGTCTCCGGAACAAGCAGCCGCCGCCGCTCAGAAGGGCTGGATGGCGAAATTCTGATCGGCCTGTTCCCGTTTGCTGTCTTCGACCGGGTGACCTGACTTCGGGCAGGCCACCCGGCAACGGATCGGCATTCTGAGTGGACTTGTTTTTGAAAGCTTACCTTCCCTTGAAGGCGTATCCCAAGGTTGGCACATGACCCGGCAAAAGCGCTCCCACCACAAGCTCAAACGAGCGGTCGCACCCTACCTCTATCTGTCGCCCTCGCTGCTGATAATCGGGCTCCTGATGCTGCTGCCGATGGTGACGGTGATTGCCTACTCGTTCCAGAACAGCGCGGTGCTGCGTCGTGACCCATCCTTTGCCGGACTGAAGCACTACCAGGCGATCTTCGACGACCCCGTGTTCTGGGCTTCGCTGTGGCACACGCTCTACTTCACATGCATGAGTGTCATTTTCCACATGACCATCGGCATGGTCTTCGCGCTCATGCTGAACAGCGACCGCATCAATCCGACGCTGCGCAATATTCTGCGCGTGCTCTACATACTGCCCTGGCTGTTCACCGCGGTGATCATCGCCGTGATCTGGCGCCTCCTGCTTGAGCCGAACGGTGTCGTGAACAGTATTCTCATGCAAATCGGCATCATCGGTTCCAAGGTCGAATGGTTTTCCTCGCCTGAGACCGCGCTGCATGCAGTCACTTTTGCCAATATCTGGGCGGGCTACCCGCTCTTCATGGTCAGTTTGCTCGCGGGTTTGCAGGGCATTCCCAAGGATTTCTACGAGGCCGCCGATATCGACGGGGCGAAAGCCTACCAGAAGCTGATCTTCATCACCATTCCGCAGCTGATGCCGATCATCATCAGCATCTCGCTGCTCGACTTCATCTGGACCATGCAGGTCTTCCCGCTAATCTGGATAACGACGGGCGGTGGCCCGATCTACTCGACCGAGGTCCTCAGCACCTACACGTACAAGCTGGCATTCTCGAGCTACAACCTGTCGCAGGCTTCGGCCAGCGCCGTGGTCATCCTGCTGATCTCTCTCGGCCTGACGCTGTTCTATATTCGCTATCAAAAGGCTCGGTAATCACCATGAGGAAAAGGCACACGCCGAAAGACAGGCTGATCACCGTCGCGCTCCATGTAGCGCTTGCAGCAGGGCTCTTTTTCGCGGCATTCCCGATCTACTGGATGCTGAGCAGCTCGTTCAAATCGAATACCGAAATCTTTGCCCTGCCACCAACCATCCTGCCAAAGGCGTTCACGCTGGAAGCGTATGCAGCCATCCTTGGCGACCCGGTAAAGCTGCGCTTCTTCTTCAACAGCTATTTCGTGGCGGGAGCGGTGACCGTGCTGACGGTGCTGATCGCCTTGCTGGCGGCCTACGGGTTCAGCCGCTTCAACTTCCGCGGCAAGGGCAGCCTGAACACAATCATCATCAGCACGCAGACGATTCCGCCGATCACACTTTTGATCCCCTTCTTCGGGCTTGTCGTCTCATACGGTATCTTCGATACCTACGTCGCGCTGATCCTGACCTACCTGGTGTTTACGCTGCCCTACGCGATCCTGCTGATGACGGGATATCTGAACACCTTGCCCCGCGATCTCGATGAAGCCGTGGCTGTCGACGGCGGCAGCAGCTGGACCGCGCTTTGGCGGGTGATTGTCCCGATTTCACTGCCTGGTATCGTGGCGACGTCGGTCTACACCTTCCTGTTGTGCTGGAACGAATTTCTCTTTGCGCTGACGCTGACGAAGTCGACGTCCATGCGAACCGTCCCGATCGGCATCCAGCTGTTGATGGGGCAGCACGCCTTCGAATGGAACCAGATGATGGCGATGAGCGTGCTCGGCTCGCTACCGCTCTTGCTCATCTACCTCGTTGCCCAGAGATACTTCCTCGCCGGTATGACCGCAGGCTCGGTCAAGTAGGATGTTCATCCCACGGCGACGCAGGATGGCATCAATCAATAAGCGGTATCAAGGATTGAAAGGATGAACGTGAAAGACCTCAAAGTCGGCTGCCAGACCTTCACCTGGGAAATGCTGGAAGACCGGTTCACCGGCGGCCCCGACGATCTGCTGAAGGCGATCTCTGACGGTGGCTATGCGGGCATCGAGATCACCAACACTATGATCGGACATTATGGCAACAAGCCGAAGGAGTTCGCCGCCGCGCTGAAGGCGTGGGGGCTGACGCTGGTTTCCTTCGCCTTTGGCTCGAACAGTGGCTTTACGTTGAAGGAGGAGATCGGCGCCGACCTCGAAACCGCCAAACGCTGGATCGATTTCGCTGCCGCCTTCCCGAATGCGCTGGTGTCGATGGGCTCGGCGACGGTGGTGTCCGACGGCCCGCGTGAGGATAAGTTCGCCATTGCGGCCGATGTCTACAACAACGCCGGCGAGATCGGACGCAAGGCCGGGGTCCAGGTTGCGGTGCATCCCAGCTCGCACCACAACACGCTGCTGTTCGACCGCGCCGATTACGATGCGATCTTTGCCTTGCTCGACCCCGACCTGGTCGGCTGGGTACCGGATACCGGCCATATACTGCGCGGCCACAAGGACATGTCCGATACGCTGCGCACCTACCGCGACCGCATCCGCTACATCCACCTCAAGGACGTCGATGCCAACGGCAGCTGGGCCATGCTCGGCAAGGGCGTCTGCGACACGCCTGTTGTCATCGAGATCGCCAACACCGCACCGCGCTTCAACGGCTGGCTGGTGCTGGAGGAGGAATCCGAAACGGCCGCCGCCGATCCCGCCGGCGCGGTCAAGACCAACCGCCAGACAATGCGCAGCTTGGGCGCCTGAAGATCGAGACGATGATCAAAAAACAAGACAGACGCCTCAGGGTCGGTGTGCTCGGCTGCGGTCCCATCGCGCAGTTCGCGCATCTGCAATCCTGCGTGAAGGCTGGGAATGCCGACCTCTACGCCATCTGCGACGCGGCACCCGATCTGCTCGCCCGCATGGGCGCCACCTACGAGCCGCAAAAGATGTATGCCGACTACGACGCCATGCTCGCCGATCCCGAACTGGAAGCGGTGATCGTCGCCACGTCGGACGCCTATCACGTGCCGATGTCGATCAAGGCGCTCGATGCGGGAAAGCATGTCCTGTGCGAAAAGCCGATCGGCACCTCGGTGGAGGAAGGCGAGGCACTGGCGCTGGCGGTCAGGCGCTCGGGCAAGGTCCTGCAAGTCGGTCACATGAAGCGCTTCGACCCGGCACTGGAGGCGGCGCGCGACTTCGTCCGCGATGAAATGGGCGAGGTGCTGGCGCTTAAGGCCTGGTACTGCGATTCCACCCATCGCTACACCAACACCGATGCCATTCAGCCGCTGCCGGTCACCAGCAAGCTGGCGAAGAAGCCGACCGGCAATCCCAAGGCTGATCTCAGGCAATATTTCATGCTGGCGCACGGCTCGCATCTCGTCGACACGGCGCGTTTCCTGTGCGGCGATATCGTTGCCGTGCGCGCCCGCCTCAATGAGAAATTCGGCGCCTATTGCTGGTTCGTCGAGACCGAGTTCGCCAGCGGCGCGCTCGGGCATCTCGATCTTACCGTCGCCGTGCGCATGGACTGGCACGAAGGTTTTCAGCTCTATGGCGAGAACGGTTCCGTCATCGCCAGGACATTCAACCCCTGGTACTTCCGCGCCAGCGAGGTCGAGATCTTTTACGAGAAGACCTCCACCGCCCACAAGCCGCTCGGCGCCGACGGTCATTTCTTCCGCCGCCAGCTCGAAGGTCTTGCCGACACCGTGCTCACCGGCACGCCGATGCGCGGCGCCAATGTCGAGGACGGCATCGCCTCGATCCGCGCCATGGTCGCCATCGCGCGTTCGGTCGAGACAGGTGAACGGGTCGAACTCGCCTCGGTTTCGGGAGCGGTCTGATGCGTCTCGGCATTTTCGCCAAGACATTTGCCGGCACAGAGCCGGCTGCCGTGCTGACGGCGGTTAAGCAGGCTGGCTATGAGACGACGCAGTTCAATCTAGCCTGCGCCGGCCTGCCATCGATGCCGGATGTCGTGCCGGCGGAAGCAGTCACTTCCACCCGCGCCGCAGCACAATCGACCGGGGTTGCACTCGCCGCACTGTCGGGCACCTACAACATGGCGCATCCCGACAAGGCTGTGCGCGACGACGGTCTTCGCCGTCTTGCCGTCGTCATCGAGACGGCGGCGGCCCTCGGTATTCCGCTGGTCACGCTCTGCACCGGCTCGCGCAACGCCGCCGATCAGTGGGCGTATCATCCCGACAATAGCACGCCGGCGGCCTGGTCCGACATGGCCGCCGAGATGGAGAAAGCGCTGGCGGTTGCCGAAGACGCCGGCGTCGATCTCGGCATCGAGCCCGAGCAGGCCAACATCGTTACCTCGGCCAGGGACGCGACCAGGCTGATCGCCGAAATGGGATCGAAGCATCTGAAGATCGTGCTCGATCCGGCGAACCTGTTCGAGCACGCGACGCCACACGAAGCGCGCGCCATCGTCGCCGCCGCGATCGACGAGGCTGCCGGCCATATCGCCATGGCGCACGCCAAGGATCGCTCTGGTGACGGCCGCTTTGCCACCGCCGGACAAGGCATCGTCGATTTTCCGCATTTTGTTTCACGGCTGAAGGCAGCGGGCTTCGACGGATCGCTCGTCACCCACGGGCTGTCCGCCGATGAAGCCCCCGGCGTCGCAGCCTTTCTGCGGGGACTCCTCTGATGGTCGCCGCGCCAACGATCCTGCTTCGCGACGATGCATCGCTTCGTGTCTTCGACACGGGGCAGGGCAGGCCTCCCGTCGTCTTCCAGCACGGCCTCGGCGGTGATGCGGCACAAGTGGCGCAGAACTTTCCCGATGGTCCTTCATACCGCCGACTGACCGTCGAATGTCGCGCTCAGGGCGGCTCCGGCGCCGGCAGCAAGCGTCCTTTTTCGATCGAGATGTTCGCCGACGACGTGTTGGC
>NZ_RZPW01000006.1:0-29927 GCF_003998455.1 Mesorhizobium sp. M7A.F.Ca.CA.001.08.2.1
GGTGGGCTCCGTCGGTAAGTTGGCCGAGGTACAAGTGGGCTCGACGCAGAAGGTCGATCAAAGCACCATCGAGTTCTCGGCTGATGTTAGATCCGTCTGTAAGCAAGATCCGCGTTTCGACGCCGCGCCGCTTCATACCGATTGGGCATTCGATGGAAGTTACCTGGGCGCCCTCGTTTGGTGGCAGTGTCCGGTCGAGAAGCAATTCCGATAGCGAGCGGCGATCCAGTTCGATGGTCAATAATCCAAGCTTGAGGGTGATCCTGCGAACGATCTTTTGGAGCAGAGATCGCTTCGCATCCGTAGTGCCTGAGGCCCAACACGACCGCATCTCGTCAACTCGCCGCATCGCTGCCTGGATTTCTCCAGAGTCTGCCCATTGCCGAATCCAATCAGACAGTTGGGCTTGATCACTGAGAATCCGATTCAGGCGATGCTCAACAACTGATTCAAGTGCGGGTGCCGGAAGACGCCAGCCCTCGGAACCTTTCCTGCGCTCGTCGACGAACTGCTTTGAGACATAGTATCGGTAGCGAACACCTTGCTTGTTGGCATGAACCGATCGCAGTTTCTCGCCGGCTTCATCAAAGAGCAAACCGGTGAGCAAATGGGCTTGCGTGACATTGGAATGGCTTCGCCGCTGCGGCGCCTGCGAGGCGAGAAGCACCTGGGCCTGTTCGAACGTAGCCGACGTGATGATCGGCTCGTGCTCGCCATCGTAGACCTGGTCCTTGTGCCTGATCTTGCCGACGTAGACCGGGTTCGAAAGCAGGTGGTAGAGGTTGCCGCGACAAAACGGCATGGTGACGGCAACTGATCCGTGTTTGAGTTGTCGCGATCGTGTGGAAAGCCCGTCGCTCGCAGCCTCATCGACAAGGTCGCGCACTGACCTCAGGGTGAGATAGCGGGCGAAGAGGTGTCTGACTGTTTGTGCCTCGGTTTCGTCAATCACCAGCTTGCGGTACTCGACGCGATAGCCCAGGGGCACCACGCCACCCATCCACATGCCTTTCTTCTTCGAGGCCGCGATCTTGTCGCGGATACGCTCTGCTGTAACCTCTCGCTCGAACTGGGCGAAGGACAAGAGCACGTTGAGCGTGAGCCTGCCCATTGAGGTTGTGGTGTTGAACTGCTGCGTGACCGAGACAAACGAAACAGAGCTGGCATCGAAGATCTCAACGATCTTGGAAAAATCCATCAGCGAACGGGTGAGGCGGTCGATCTTGTAGACAACCACCACATCGACTTTTTTGTCCCGGATGTCTTGCAGCAGACGCTGCAGGGCAGGGCGCTCCATCGTGCCACCCGAAATCCCGCCGTCATCGTAGTGGTTTGGCATCAACTTCCAGCCAAGACCGACCTGCGATGCGATAAAGGCGGCGCACGCTTCGCGCTGGGCATCGAGCGAATTGAATTCCTGCTCCAATCCCTCTTCGGTCGATTTGCGAGTGTAGATCGCGCAGTTGAGGCGAGGGATTGCTGTCAAAGGCCAAAGAACCTCGGGCCAGACCAATGGGCGCCGGTAATGCGGCGGGCGACAGCCGACAGCGATCCGTAGGTCTTCCCGTCAAGTACAAAGCCGTCGTCAACGACTTCGACGATGTGCATCCGGCCATTCCATTCTCGCATTAGGCGCGAGCCGGCCTTGGGTGGAATAGATCTCGGCGGCGACGCCACTACCTTGTCCGATGACGTTGGCCGGGCCGATTGAACTCCCTCCCGGCGATCCGGTCCAGTATTGCTCGGTTGGACAGCCTTTACGTTGGACCGGCGCGCGTTGCCTGCTCCGAGTGTTTTCTTGACGGTCGAAGGTAAACTACCCAGTCGCTTGGCCTGGACATGCCAGGCGGCCGACCGTTCAAGCAACCCACGTTTGACCCCTTTGGGCGGCGGGCAGCCATAGGCCTTTGTCCATGCTGCCGTGAGTTCATCACGCGTGAGATCGCCGATCCCGGCGATCTCACTATCCAGATCCTGTCTTTTGCGCATCAAGGTCAACCGGCGGTCTTCGCCTCGGCAATGCGGTACCGCCTTTGTCCGTCCTTGCCGGTTTCGCTGAGCAGTTCGTGGCCAAGCTTCTTCATGACGGTACCGGAGAGGAAACCCCGCACCGAATGCGCCTGCCATCCCGTCGCATCCATCAGGGTTTGGATTGTAGCGCCTTTGGCCGACTTCAGCTTCTTGAGGACGATGTCGGTTTTGGTAGGCGCTGCGGGCGCTTCGTCCTTTGCCTTCTTGACCGTCATCGAGACGGTCACCACGGACTTCTCGCGCGGCTTCCGGGTTGGGGGGCTGTTGTCGACGCGGGGTGCCGTATCGGCGGCTTCCGCATTGTAGGCCTTCATAGTGGTGTTGTTGAAGATAGACATTTCAAATCTCCATCAGTTAGAAGCCCGGACCATTCCGGCGCTTGTACTGGCCGAAGCCCGCTGTCTCGGCGGGCTGGAGATTCTGCTCGTTCTTAATCCATTGTTCTTCTGCTGCGCTGGCAACACCAATGCTTCGTTGCCGTATGAAGTCCAGTCGAATATCGCTGCTTCGAGGGCTTAGACCACAATAGTGGACCTTGCCACGACGTGTCGATGCTCCCAAGTCCATCTGGCATTTGAAAAGTTAGGAAATCGCGATGAAATGACAGCGATCTGCAATGAACCGCAGATCTTCAATTCTTCCGAAATGGGTCAAATATAGAAAGGGCATTGCCTACGCTGGCTTAATATCGGAGGAAGGGCAAATGGAAATCGCGGAAGCCGCTCTTACAGCCGAAGATGACAAGGGGAATGGCGATCCAGGGTCTACGCTAAGGGCCAGCCCTCTCCGCATCGGAATCTCTACGCGCGCTCTTTTTGATCTGGAGGAGGAACATCGCGTATTCGAGAACTACGGCGTTAAGTCGTATGCGGCCATGCAGCTCGAACGCGAGGACGTGATCCTCCGCAGGGGTGCTGGCTTTGAGGTAGTCGAGCGGTTACTCGCGCTGAACGATTCTGAGGCTGCTCCGTATGTTGAAGTGATCCTTCTGTCCCAGAACTCGCCCGACCTCTCTCTCCGAGCGTTCAAGTCGATCGATCATTATGGGCTTGTCGTCAAGACAGGCAGTTTTACTAGCGGGCGGTCACTTGCTCCTTTTGTTCCTGCTTGGGGCATCGACCTATTTCTCTCAAACGCGGACACGGATGTAAAAGGAGCGGTGGACGGCGGAGCAGCCGCTGCGCGGCTTGGCTTGGCACCCAAGGATCGTGCCGAAACACCCCAGGGCGAGGTCCGGGTCGCGTTCGACGGCGATGCTGTAGTGTTTGGCCCCGAGTCCGACGCAATCTACAAGGAAAAGGGCCTGGAGGCTTTCCTTGCGCATGAGACCGCGAACGCGAGCAATCCGATGGCGCGCGGCCCGTTTGGCAATTTTCTTCACAAATTATCGGCATTGCGCCGAGTTTTCCTTAATGAGGGCAACGTGAGTAAGGTCCGCATCGCACTTGTCACTGCCCGGAACGCCCCTGCGCATGAGCGCGTAATTCGGACGTTGAGAGCGTGGGGAACACCGGCTGACGAGGCGCACTTCGTAGGCAGCCGTGAGAAAGCACCAATCCTGAAGGCGCTCGGGGCCCACATTTTCTTCGATGATCAAGAGAAGCACGTTTTAGGCGCGGCGGCAGTGGTTCCTGCCGGCCATGTTCCCGGACCTCACGATCCGGCTGCGCCGGTAATCCCGGCCGGCTGATCCTTCAGGATTAGATCTCGTTCGCTTTGACTGAGCGTCCGAACGTGACGGCATGCGATCTGGGCATAGTGGAAGCCGAATGGCGGCTTTGCGCCTAGTCTCTGCCGTACATCAGGCTCAATGTAACATCCAAAAAGCGGTCGTTCGATACGTGACTACGGCTTTTCTCATGGGCGACACACCACATATCCCCGGACACCCATCTCGACGCAGGCTGAAAAATAGCTCATCAGCAGCCAATACAACTGAACGAAATGCGGTGAAGGCGTCGTTCCCTGCGTTGCTGCGGTTAGCACATCCTGTACTTGGGTTCGGCTCAGTGAGGACGTGACGATGAACACGCGCTGGAGCACATCGGGAGCCGAGCGCGCCGCGTCGAGCTTCACAGCGATTTCCTGCAGAGTCCCGCCACGGATCATGCGGGCAATTTCGGTTTGAACGCCACCATTACGGTATCGGTCGTCCCAGGTTGCCAGTTTCCCGGGAAGCATGTCGCTGGGGAGCCTCATCCGGCCCAGATTCTTAATGGCCTGGCCGACTGAGTCATGAAACGCTGAAGCGCTGAGTGATGGATTGCCGTGCTTCGCATGATAGAAGCTGATCATCTTTGGACTGCTGGTAGTGCTGATCCCGATGAAATCGGCCCATTCATCCCCAAGATCGTCACAGAGCAGCACATCTTCACTAGTCGCGATTGTGTCGACCACCGAGCGGAATACAGAACCTTGGGTGAAGACGATCTGCCCTGGCGCGAATGTACCCTTCTCACTGGTACTCTGCTCAAGTGACTGATTGACTTGAAGATGTGCGAGCAATGCCGTGCCGCCACTCGCCAGTGCTTCGTCGCGAAACAGCGCGCCATCGATGTACGCGAGAGCAAGGTCGCTGAAGAGTATGGTGAAGAGGTTCTCGCGGTCGATGAATCGAGCAAGCGACACGGCGTCGATATCCTCGCCCAACGGAAACTCGCGCCGTTCGATAGAGATGCCGGCGATAGCCAGAAGATCGAGCGCTTGCAGGGCGATCCGCGTGGCTCCGATGCGCAGGGTTGCTATTTGGGTAGTGCCGTCGCCTGCTCTGACCTCGTGAAGGCCTCGGCGGGTGACAATCAGAAAAGCTGGTTCAAGCGCTCTTAACAGGGCTTCCGCTTCTGCTTGAGGCAGCGCTTCTACGCCATTGTCACCCTCACGTATCAGTCGAATGCCGTCGTCTACAGTGAACAGGGCATCGGCCAGACCCATGGTATCAATGCCGACAAAGGTTGGGCGAACCTGCGCTGGAAGCGCGGTTAGTTCGATCGGGCGGGCAAAATTGCGGATGAAGCCTGCCACAGCACCGACCTCGGCTTCCAGCAACTCCGAGATCTCTGTCGCCCAGGCAACCGCAGCCTCCACCCCCGCACGATCGGCGCGCAAGGAAATCCTTCCCGTGGTCGGCGTCGCTGAGTAAACGCCGTCCGCGCGGCGCACGCTGTACCCCTGCGGAATGAAGCGGCTAGCGCTGTTCGTAGCCACCGCGTTTTCGAGGTCACGGGCCTCAAGGGTCTTTGAACGAAGGGCGAGCGGCGAAATCGACATGTTGCGCAATCGAAGCTTCTCAAACACGGCATCGTGCCGCGCGATCGCACGTTCGATGCGCTCATTCGCAATCTTACCGAGAAACGCCGTCTTGAACGCGGACGGAATGTCGAGGCCAGACTTGAACACCGCTACGTGTGGGCCGCGCTCGACGACCACCACATACCCGAACACCCGCTCGATGACTTCAGCCTCCGCGGCTAGAAATGAAACGTCTCGTTCATAAGAGAAGCAGATTGCGGAGTAGCGTGCTTCACCCAATGCCACCCGATCGATCCGGAACAAGTTCTGCGAAGGTTGGCGCGTCTGCGCGCGCAGAGCGCGGAAGAGCTTGTCGATCGCGTCGTTCGAAAGTGAGCGTTTCCGCTGATAAAAATAGCCGGATCGTCCGATTTCGAGATGTTCGATCATCGCTGGCCTCGCTGGTTGCAGGTTGCTCCGGTGCTAGGACCGACTAGCGTGAAGTCATCTGGAAGATTGGTCGGTTTATAGCCCGTGGCCATCCGCTCAATGACCGAGTGGTGGAGCAGTGCACCTTCGGGGATGTTGCGCGGCTCCGCGCGCGGAAGATAGTAGCCACCACCAGTGCTCATCTCCGGGAAGCACTTCCACTTGCGGTTCTTGGGGAGAAACTCCAGCGGCCACCATGCGGCAGTCATCGAATTGTGGATGGGTCCCTTCGCGTCGGGTGCGACATACATACGCTTCCCGCCGGGCAGGGGGTCGCCTTCGGCAAGATGACGAAACATGCTTTCATCGATCCGGAAGCCGTTTTTTTGCGCCTCACGAGTCATCCAGACCAGTGGGAATTTTGCAATTTGGCTTTCAGCCTCTGCCCAACCACCACCGACATCGGAATGGTCCCCGGCAAACCAGACCGTCTGCTCATTTTGCGCGCCTTCAGCCTCAGCGAACGGATCAGGTCTAAAGGACTGCCTTGGCGTCCAGCTGTAGAGGCGGAACATGCGTCGACGCTCATCAATCGCCGCCGCTTGGCGGAAGACGCGGACGCTGGGATTGGATTTGGTGTAAGGCAGGAAGGACTGAGTAGGCAGACGAAATAGCCCGGGGCGTACGAACACCGAAGCGACGGTGTCCCAGACGCCGAGGAAATGAACTGGTACCCGGCGCCCACCAATCACCCGCCGAAACTGCCAGGCGGCTTCGAGGCTATCCTCATGGTGAGCTCGCTTATAGGCCTTGAGCGCATAGTCGACCAGGTTGTGTTGGTCGGGTTCAAGCAAACCTAGGAGATGGATCAGACCTGCAACCGCTCGCGCGGTGTAAGCACCTCGGCTGAAACCGAACAGAAAGATCCGGTCACCAGGCTGATAGGTGTCGATCAGATAGCAATAGGCGGCGAGAATGTTCGCATCGAGCCCACAACCCGTGGCTAGCCCGAAGGCGGCCATCGCGCTTTGTCTGGCAGGACTCCAGTCGGTGACGAGAGGCACCGTACCGATACCTGGATGGTAGAAGACGCGCTGGCTGTCGCTGCGCTCTGCACAGCGAAAAAGTTTCACCACATTGGTGAGATTATCATTGACCTCGTTGCTGGTGCCATCCAGCAGCAGGATCAGATTGCGTGCCATAGCGCTCCCCAGGTTGCGTTTTCTGAGATTGCCGCGGTATCGCGCTCGTTGCCTGGTCTGATCTTCATTCCAGAACCCCGATCGTCAGTGCCGGTACGAAACCTTTTTCGCGTTGCTGATCATAGACGCGAAGGTCGGGATCAGCCTTCGGCATCCACACCCTCCCGGTTTCCACTGCCAGCGATGCGGGTAATGCGGGAAAGACATGGATTGGTGTTGTGTCGCCATGGCGTGCTTTGATGGCATCGAATAGCAATCGAAGCGCCTGGCGGTAAGCGACCTGATCCTCGGGGCATCGAACGATGTCGTTGTGTGGGGCCTCGGCGCACAGGCTCCAGATCGCAGCGTCCTCCCCCAGTACCCTTTCGATCCGGCCGTCGGTGATGGTCGCACTGACGCCCAGCTTTAGTGCCACCGCCCCGGCGCGATCCACGGCAGGCTCCCTCCGGCTGTAGCGGATCGTTGGGCAGTCGCGCTGCCATGCCCATGTCGCCGGTTCACGGTGACGCTGGTGCACGACCATGGGGACAATATCGCACAAGAGCCGCCCTAGCTCGACTAGCAAGGGCTGCGGAGCAAGGGCGAATACGCTTAGGTGCCGGATATCCTGGCGCTCGATCCGACCTCCGACACGCGCCGCGAAATTGCGCTGCAGATTTATTTGTTGCATCGCCCAGAAAGTGGGATCGGCATCGGTGAAAGCGTTGCCGGTCATCTCCAGGTCAATCGTCTGTTGACTGGCTGGATGATGATCGGGCGGCATCGCGGTGAAGATAGCGCGAGTGGAAACCAGGGCCTCATTCGCGCCTATACTGGCACCGAACCGCAGAACATGGGATGCGCGGTCATCGTCGATCCCTGTCAACAGCGCTACCCGTGCCTCGTGCTCGGCTTTCATTGCCAGCAAGAGTGCTTCGGGATGGCCGTCCTCATCGTCTACATCGATCAGTTTGTGATGGACCGAACATAGGAGCATCAGATTGTCGAGGCTCTTAGCCAGCTTTGCCGAGCGGACAGGATCGCCGCGCGGTCCGGTTGGACTGTCGGCTACAATATGGGCGATGAATCCGAACAACGCGTCCTCATTGCCGGAGATGAGGTCGCCGACGAGATCGTGATTGCAGCCACGGTACTGGCAGCGTCCGGCCGCGCGCGCCCAGAGTGCCGACTGCACCTTTTGCTGGGCTTTGGTCTTAGCCATTGGCGGCCTCCACATGACGGCCACTCGCCGTCCATTTGCCGGTGGCGCGCCAGCCTTCATAGGCGGCCAGCCATTCGATGGTCCAAGGCACCGTCGTCTCCGCGATCAGATCGACTGGCGACCAGTCGCCTGCCTCGGGATCGAGCAGGCACAGCGTCACATTTCCATCAGGGCTGTAATAGACGTGCGGCAGGCGACCTTCAGAATCGCCGGGGCGTGGCCGCAGAGCGGGCGATAGGATCGAGACGCGCGGCTGCAGGCGGCGTGGGTCTAGATTTTCAATGGGCATCGGCGCACGGTAAAGGATGCCGACGAGGTAGGTTTGAAGCAGTGGCCGCACCGGCCCTTTCCAAACGGCGGTTTCGGCTTCGCGCGCGACCAGGGTGAGTTCCGGCCAGATCGACTGCATCGCCTTGATCTGCGCATCGATGCCGAACACCATGGTCAGCGCCTCTCACCCATGTTGGTGTGGGCGCGCGCCGCCACCGGCGCCAGGGCGCTGGCGCCGGTGATGATCGCTGGCGCCGCCGGCGTAAAGAGGCCTCCTGTGCGGGTATAGCCATGCTGACCGGCCCGAATCTGTTGGCCAAGCCGCTTGTTGAAGGCATCGACCGAACGGGTCACGACGCGCTCACCGAACTGCTCGCGAAGCCAGTCCTGAAGATCCTCGAGCTGCATGCCACTCTCCCGGGCGGCCTGAAGGCCATCGGCGAGGGTGTTAAGTGCCCGCGCATAATGCCGCTGCCGGGCTTGGTTGTCGGGCCAGCGGTCGGTGAAGCGCTCCTCGTAAAATTCGGGATTTGGAACGTCGAGCAACTTGTTCTGACGCGCGGCCTGATCGATCGCCCGTGCCGTCCAGCGCGCCTGGCGCATAACCATGTCGGTAAGGGCCATGCCCGGCATTGCCGCATGGCCGGCATGACAGGACAACATGACCGACGGCGGCATCCGGCCCGCGGCATCCGCATAAAGAATGTTGCGATGGCGCTTGATCAGTTGAAGCGCGACCGTGGTGACGTTCTTGATGATGAGCGGAGTCTGGTCGGGCACCTCCTCGACATCGGCAGTGTAGAAAGCAAGGCCGTGCTTGGTATAGAGCTCACGGTTAAGCGCGATGGCAAAACGCTCTTCCACCGGCGTGCGGTCATTATACCAGGCACAAAAGCCAAAAGCGTTCATAGGTACATAGCGATGCTCGCTCGGGCGGCCCTTCTTGGCGTGGGCGATCACACTCTCCTTCTCCTTGACCGCCAAGCGTCGGGCCGGCGTCACGTCGAGGTGCATGCCATCAGCATAAAAAAGGGTAATGCAGCGGGTCTTCCGCTCGATCCGCGAGACCGTATATCCCTTGAGCGCCCGTTCAAGGAGGTCGAGCAGCGCCTCTGGACCTTCATTGCCGCCCAGGATTTCGGCTACGGCATCGAGATCGTATTCATCGTCGGTCCCGCGGGTAGAAATAGTTGCGTCGATCGCCATTGAGCCCTGAGGATAGAAGCTCGAGACCCGCCCTTCGAGAGGACTGCCCGGACGATCGACATGACGGCAGACCGCCTCATATCGCTCGACGGCCTTGGCATGGAGGCCGGGCGGAAGCTGAAGGTTGATCGCAATTTCCGCGAGGATCGCATCTAGCGGATCACCGAAAGGGTCGGCCGGCCGGCCATCGCGGAATGGATTGAGAGAATGAGCCATAGCTGCATGGTCCTTTGATGATCAGCCGCCGTCCGACAAGACAGGTTCGCGCGGCTTGTTCGTTTCGGTCAGCCTTTCGGCGGGTACGGGTCGTTGCCGTAGGAGTTCGCGTCCCGGATGCGGCCGTCCGGTCGGTGGATGACGACTTCGCCACGCTCGCGGATGGCGGTGCTGCGCGCGGCTTGGGTCGCTTGGGCCTGCGTGTCGTGGATCGAACCGACGCGCGAAGAACCTTCGCGGCGGGCCGCCCAACCATCCTGATGGGGAACGACATGGATACGCTTCGACATTTATTGCTCCTTCGAGTCGTCGCCGGGCTCGTTGTCCGACAGCAATAGGATTCCGCAATCCATTGGATGTGTCAACCGACAATCACATTCGTATGTTTGCAATAAGCACAAAATGTTTGTGCTATTGACATCCGGTAGAACGGAAAGCAAACATTGCGCATGACAACAGACCCGATTTACAGCGCTTTTGGAGATGCGGTGGCGACGCGTAGGAAGGCCATGAACCTCACGCAGGCTCAGCTCGCGGGCAGAGTCGGCATGTCTCGCGCTTCGATCGCAAACATTGAAGGTGGTCGGCAGAACATCCTGCTGCATAACGTCTACGCCTTGGCCAGCGCGCTTGATTTCAGCAAAGTGGCAGAGCTGTTGCCGCCGATGCCTCAAACACAGACGGGGAGGGAAATCAAAATGACGCTTTCGAATCAGTCGTTCACTGATCACAGATTATCCGAGTCGGCGGAGGCTCAGGTGGCAGAGCTGATCACCAATGCTCTCAAGCCGCGTAGAAATGTTAGGTCCGGGTCGTGATCATCGCGGACGTTTCGCACGCTCGCGCAGCAGCTCGCAAGCTACTTCAAGATTTCGGCGTCGCCATGCCGCCGGTCCCGATAGAGCGGATCATTAAGTCCCGCAAGATCGTCCTCCAATATGCGCCCCTCGAGGAAGATCTATCGGGTATGGCCTATATCAAAGACGGGGTGAGCATCATCGGGATCAACGCGCTGCATCATCCCAACCGTCAGCGATTCTCCGCGGCGCACGAGCTGGCCCATCACGTGCTGCACGACCAAGAGATTCGCCAGGCAGTTCACGTCGACAAGGGCATCCGCGTTCTTTTCCGTGACGACGTTGCCTCACTCGGAACGGAGCCGATGGAAATTGAGGCCAACGCTTTTGCTTCGGAGCTGTTGATACCGGGGCCTTTGCTCGCTGCCGCCGTCGAGGGAGGTGGAATTGACTTGGAAGATGAGGCCGCGATCGAGGCGCTCGCTCGCCGCTTCCGAGTCAGCCCGGCAGCTATGCGTTTCCGACTTAGCCGAGGCGAATAGTCCAAGCAATGAGCTTCGTTTTCTTCGATACGGAGACAACGGGTCTCAAGCGCGGTTTTGATCAGATATTGCACTTCGCCGCCGTGCAGACCGACGCGGATTTGAACGAGCTGGGGCGGTTCGAAGTGCGATCGCGCCTAATGCCCCATGTTTTGCCACATCCCTCGGCCTTGCTGACCAACTCGCTGCCTATCGGACAACTCATCGATCCGCAGCTCGAATCGCACTACACAATGGTTAGCCGTATTCGCGAAGCTTTGCTCCGGGCCAGCCCCACAATTTTCGTCGGCTTCAACTCCATTCGCTTCGACGAGGAGATGGTGCGCCACGCGCTGTTCCAATGCCTCTATCCCGCGTATCTCACCAGCAATCACAAGAATTGCAGGGCCGACGCGCTCAGCTTGGTGATGGCGGCCGACGCGGTTTCACCAGCGCAGCTGATTATCCCGCGCAATTCCGAGGGCCGGCGGACTTTTCGTCTGCAACCGTTGGCGGCAGCCAATGCCGTTGCGCACGAACGTGCGCACGATGCGCTTTCCGACGTCTTGGCGACGCTGGCACTTTGCAGGTTGGTCCGCGAGCGCTCGGCCGAGCTTTGGCAACGCTTCGTACGATTTTCTAACAAGGCGGCCGTTGCAGCCTTCGTCGATATTGAGGATGGTTTCATCTTGACCGAGTTTTTCGGTGGCGAAGCCTATCATGCGCCCGTGGTCTGCCTCGCCCCCGATCCTGATATGCCGAATGGACGGCTCTGCCTCAGTCTTCACGAGAATATTGACCGGCTTGCAGCCATGTCCGCTAACGATCTGATCCCTCATTTTTCCGCGAAGCCGTCGCCAATGCGGCGGTTGCGCGTGAACGCTGCGCCGACGCTGACAGCCCTTTATGATGCGCCGGACAGCATGCTCGGGAGGCTGGGCCGGCCTGTGTACCAGCCGAGCGGGCGAATGCCGCTCAGGCGCTGGACGGTATCGACGGTCATCGCGATATGCTGGCGTTCCTCATCCTCGCTCAGCGGTGCGTAGTCGATCCAGCGCCAGCCATGGCAGACAATGTCACTGCCCAGCGCCGCGATTGCCTTGCCGGCCGCCGGATTGAGCTCGAGCGCGCGCCCCACCACGTAAAAAGTCGGGATGATCTCCTTGTCCTGAAACAGTGACAACAGCCGCCAGACGCCGACGCGTGAACCGTATTCGTAGAGCGATTCCATGTTGCGGTTGCGCAGACCCGGCACCGCCGGGGATACGGCAAGATCCGACAGGATCGCCTCGGAGACGCCGTCGCCTTCGCCGATGCTGTATTCGGCGCCTTCCTCGTAGTTGACGACGATGTTGAGCGCCAGCTTGGCGCCGCCCGGCCATTCAACGGCCGGAGGATTGTCGCCATAGCCGATTAAATCACGGGCGGGCAAATACGGCATTCTCGAATCTCCTCGGTATGCAGAATATGGGGTCGCCGGATCTATGCGCTGGGCATGTCGATCAGTATGCGCAGTGCCCGGTCCATCATCTCTTGTGGACCGACCGTCGCGCGCAAACAGTCGGTGAGGCCGTAACCGCCCAGGCCGCGGACGATGATATCGGCGCCGCGCAAGGTTCTCTCGGCTGCCTGCGCGGCGGCTGTGCTGGAGAAGCCGATCAGCACGAAATTTGTCCGGCTCTCGGGAACATGGTAGCCGGCAGACCGCAGATCATGCGCAAACCGATCGCGAATCTGGGTCGTCCGGGCCACCGTTTCGCGCATATAGGCCTGGTCTTCCACGGCCGCGACGGCCATTGCGAGGCTTGCCATCGTGACCTGGTTCGAGTTCTGCATCTTGCGCACCTCGGCCGCGACCGAAGGCGGAAACACTCCCCAGCCGACGCGCGCGCCGGCCAGGCCATAGGCTTTTGAAAGCGTGCGCAGCACGACGGTATCGCCACGCGCGACCAGCGCAAAAATCGGTCCGGGGTCTTGGTCGTCGAACTCGCCATAGGCCTGGTCGATCACCAGAAGCACATCCTGCGCCAAGGCGGCGCGCAAGCGCAGCAGCTCGGCGTTGCGAATACCGGTGCCGGTCGGATTGCCGGGATTGCAGACGAAGACGATCCGCGTTGCAGGCGTGACGGCAGCCAGGATGCTGTCTGTCGAAACGGTGAAATCGTGCTCTGCCGCCTTGATGTAGGCCGCACCAACACGCGCGGCGGCGGAGGCTGCGAAATTATAGGCATAGGAAGTGCCCAGCACCTCGTCGCCTCGTCCCGCAAAGGCCGCGATGGTGCAACTGATCAGGTCCATCGAACCGGCGCCGCACAAGATCAGATCGGCCCCGACCCCATAGCCCCGCCCAATCGCCTCGCGCAGCGCCGTCCAGTCCGGGTCAGGATAGAGATGACTGCGGGCAATCGTGTCCTGGCCGGCAGCGATCGCCCTGGGGCTGGGCGGAAAAGCGCTCTCATTCTGGGCAAGGGTTGTCCGCTCGTAGCCGCCGAAATTCGCAAGTGCGAAGGCGGACATGGCTTCGATATGAGCGGCTGCCTTCAGCGGCATGCCGTATCCTGGACAATCGTGCTCGCGCTCGTCACCTTCAAACTGCCTCCGTCGGACCAGCCTAATGAGCGAAGCTACAGGCCGCCAGCGCGTTCACAAGCAAAAACTCGTCGTGCAATGGGCGCGAAATTCTGGCCCTCACCGCCAGTGCGCAAAAGGGCTTTTCATTTGATATGCCGGGTGGCGTATCGATGTGCCAGGCCCATTGTGCAATGGCCTACCAACGTCTCGATCACCGCTCCAGGCAGATCGCCACGCCCTGGCCGCCGCCGATGCAAAGTGAGGCCAGGCCTTTGCGGGCCTTGCGCCTCGTCATCTCGTGGAGCAGCGTCACTACGATGCGGCAGCCGGACCCGGCCAGCGGATGGCCGAGCGCGAGGGCGCCGCCGCTCATGTTGATGATCTCCTCGTTCCAGCCCATCTCTCGGTTGACCGCAATGGCCTGTGCGGCAAAGGCTTCGTTTATCTCCATGACGTCGAGCTCTGATGGCTGCCAGCCGGCCTTCTCCAGAGCAAGGCGTGAGGCCGCGACGGGACCCAGCCCCATATCCATCGGCTCGACACCCGCCGAACCATAGGCCGCGATGCGGGCCATGGGCTTTAGTCCCAGTTCGTTCATCCGCGTCTCCGACATCACCAGCACGGCGGCAGCACCATCGTTGAGGCCGGAGGCGTTGCCGGCCGTGATTGTCCCGGCCGGATCGAAGACCGGCCTCAGCCGGGCAAGTCCTTCGAGGGTGGTCGCGGGGTTTGGATGCTCGTCACGGTCGACAACGACATCGCCTTGCCTGGTCTTTATCGAGGCGGGGACGATCTCATCGTTGAACTGCCGCCGCCCGCGTCGACCTTGTCGCGCCATGCACGCAAATCAACGAAGTCACCTAGCTGGCGCACGTGGTCGTCCGGGAAGACGGTGTGAGGATCTCCGGCATAGACCAGCCTCTGGACGTTCAGTTCGGGATGCGTATTTCGGCAGCGGAAACCTGGCCGATGGAGGCGATGAGCATGGCGACCAAAACGGCGGGCAACCGGGCACGTGTCACGAGACCCTTCTAGAATCGACGGGCGAAGAATTGGCGGCGAACGGAACGTTCCGTGTTTCTAAAGTGGTCCGACCACCAGCGATCGGTCCGCAAAGGCTTGGGTGGATCGTCGGGATCGCGCCAAGCCAGCGACTCGCGGAAGGCGTGATGGGAATAGAGGCGGATGAATTCGCCGAGGTAGATGTCGGCGACCCGCGTGTTGCCAACGATTACGAGCATGTTCTCGTCGTTCTGGTCAGTCGAGGCGTCACTGAAGTTCGCCGAGCCAGCGACCACCATGGGATTGTCCGACATCGGGTCGACCAGCATAAACTTGTTGTGCACGTATTTGACGTTGCGGTTCAATCCGGACAGGTGTTCCTGGACCCAGCCGTCTATTTTGTTGGTGGCGATCAGCGACCCGATGGCGAAGGTATTCTCGGGCATGTTGCGCAGGAGCTGGATAGCTTCCTCCTCCGCTTCGCGCTCCGGGCTGCCTTCCTCCAACGGACGGGTCGCCTTCTCAAGCAAGGCAAGACGAAACGGGGCCGCGCTGTTGCGATAGACGTCCTTGAACAGACCGTGCATGCCGAACGCAAATGTCATAAAGACGCCTTCGCGGCCAGTCATGGCAAGGTCTGCATACCATTGCAGCGCGGTGAGGTCCGAGCGCGGGCTAAAGATGACGCTCGTTCCGCTCGGCGGCGGCATGGCGGGAAGGGGCGTAAGGTCCTCCGTGATGCCGTTAAGTTTGCCATTGGTCGGATCCTCGCGCAGGGCCGTCCAGTATTTGAGATAGAGGTCGGCCGTGTCGGGATCTTCGACCACGTGCGCGACGTTGGAGTGGCCAAAGATGCCGCCATCCGAAAAGTTCGTGCCGCCCGTCCAGACCGACACGGCAGCGCCATTCTCCAGCTTCACGATGAACTTGTTGTGGGAGATGTACGACTTGTTGGTCCTACGCTCCTTGCAGTGATTGGCGAGCGCCTCGCCTCCGGCTTCGTCAACCTTGGCGATTGCCTCGCGGTTCTTGTCCCCCGGCTTGGCCTTGCGGCCATCGTAGACGATCTCGACATCCACGCCGCGATTGATGGCGTCCTTCAACAATTTCAGGAAGGGCTCGTAGTGAAACTCGTAGGCTGCGACGCGCAGCGTGTGCGTGCCGGGCACTGTCTCCTTGACGAAGGCGGCCATGGCCTCAAAGAGGCCCCGAGACAGCCAGATCCAGGCTTGCCCATTCTGGACCTGTTCCGGCCGGCGATTGCCGAAACGGTCGACGTAAGCCTGTGAAGCGGCCACACCGCGATTGAAGTAGACATCATGGTCGCCGTTCTCAGGGCTCTCCGTCGTCACCTCCACCGCGACATCGGCTGACGCGGTGAGGGAGGAAGGCGACCCTTTGAGCGCGGTGATAGTGTAGGTGTAGCGGTACCCGGGTTTTGCTGTGTAGTCGGCCCATTGGAAGCTCTGGATGGGCTGCTCATTGGTGGGGTAGGTCGCGCCCGCCGGAAATCCCGGATCGGTTTCAGCGAAACACTTCATGCCCTCAAGGAAATAAGCTTCGTTTTCCTCGTGGTCGATCCGGTGGACCGAAAAGCCCAGCAGGCTCTCGCATTCCAGTTCGGCAAGGTCGAAGCCCAGAGTGACCACGTAGGTGCCAGCGACCGCCGTGACCGCGATCGGCCCGTTGCTATTCCATGCACGCATGCCGCCCTCCGCTTTGCTAGAACGCAGCGGCTACAGTAACAGAACGTCTTGTTACAAAGAAGAGTTTGTTTATGCTTCGCGAAAACATGGCGCTATAGTTCACCGAGGCAACGCGCAAGCATCAGTAGATCGCGGGGTTGAAGGTCCGCTCTTGCCAATCCGAGCCCGCCCAGGAACAGCCAGTCCGATTACGGCCCCTATTCGGTCATTCTAGAGCATGGCACCGAACGTTCGCCGAGGTTAGCTAAAGTTTACTATTTGGCGTCACGGGAGCATGCGGAACGATACGGGAAGCTTTCTGATTTTGGCCCACGAAAAAGATAATGAATCAACAACTTTAAGACGTCCTCCGGGTCCACCATTGGCTTTCGGTGCCATTGATTTAATTGGGTTTTTTGTACTTTTTTGTCCCACTCTCTTCCACCCCCCTCGAAAAGTGGGACATTCTGTGCCTGTCGGAGCGCACCGCGATAAGCGGTAAGAGTCCGCTCGCCACGTCGAGCTCGATCCGGCCTACGCGCTGGCGCATAGCAACGCTGCGATGTGCCACCATTGCCTCTTCCTACGCAGCGGCTTGCAGATCCGCGCCGCTTCGATACGTCATGCCCGCTCCGCCATCCTCCATGGGCACGACGATGCGTCTGCATTGACCCTCGCGTGATTTTCGATCGGCATGGATGGACATGACCGCAGTCCTGCTTTCAGTGTATTTGGAAGCTGCGCTCGCGATCAGTCCGTCATCGGCGCTGACCTACATTTTGGGCAGCGTCGTCCTCGGATGGAGCGGAAAAGCAGAGCGAGCCATCGAGTGGAGCGAACGAAGCATGCGGCTTTTGCCGGCAAGACGATCGGGCTTGCCGGCATCGGCGCCAGCTATTTTTGATCTGTGCGATATTCGTGAACATTGATCGCATATCAAGTGACTGGAAGCGTCGACCTGCGGTTGGGGGAGATATCGCGCCTTTTTTTCGGATCTTCGTGCACTCGTCGTTGTGCTCCAGTCGGCGGCAGTTCGTTTCACGGCCTCTCAATGGGACGCTGACCGGGCCTGTGAATAGACTGCCACTGCGATCAGCGTCAGCAGGCCGATGAACCAATATTGCCAGGCTTGCGACAGGCCCAGGAAAACCATCGATGAATTGACTTCCTGGATCAGGACGGCGCCAAGCAGCACGCCCATGAAACTGCCGCGTCCGCCAAAGAGACTGGCTCCGCCGAGGACCACTGCGGCAATGCTGCCCAGCGTGTATTCGATGCCCTGATTGGGATCGCCGATGCCGAGCTGCGCCACCACCATCATGCCCCCAAGCGCTGTGAGCAAGCTGCAGGCGATGAACGCGCCGACGACGGTCCAGCCTGTGCGCACACCAATATGCGCCGCCGCCTTCTCGTTAGAGCCAACGGCGCGCAAGCTCATCCCCCAACGGCTGTAGCGCAAGCCGACTTCGAGGATGATTGCCAGGACCAACGCGACGATGAACACGACCGGAATGCTGCCAATAGTGGCTTTGATGGTATCCATGACGGTGGCGCTGATGGCTCCATCGGGATAGGGCCGCAGCAACACCGAGATGCCCTGAATGATGATGTAGACCCCTAGCGTCGCGGCGACGGAGGTGAAGTTCCCGAATCGAACCAAGGTCCCGTTGGTCAGGCCGACGAGGGCTGCGACGCCAAAAACGGCCAACACGCCAACGATTATCGTTCCCATGCCGGCACCTTCATTCAGGAAGAATGACGCGATGACGAGGCTCAGGCCGATCAACGGGCCGACCGACAGATCGATCCTGCCGGTGAACACTGCGCACATCTGGCCAAAGGAGACGAACGCCAGTGCTGCGGAAAGGAACAGGATCTTCTCGATGTTGAAGCCTGAGACGAAACGAATGTTGTGGCCAGACGCTACCAGGCCCAGCAACACGATTAGCCCGGCAAGCACGAAGCTTGGAACATAGTCGCCGGCGGCAACCATTCGCAGCCAAGAGCGCGTAGTGCCGGATCTGTCTCGTCCTTGCTGGTCGGTCTTGCGATGGGTGGTGGCCGTTATCATGGTCCGGCCGATATTGGCCTCATTGACGTCTTGGCCTGAGAGTTCGCCCACGACGTGCCCACGGGAGAAGACCAGCACGCGGTCGCATAGGCCCTCAAGCTCGACGATATCGGATGAGACGATAACCACCAATGTCCCACGCGAAGCGACGTCACGCAGGATGCGATAGATTTCGGCGCGGGCACCCACGTCAACCCCGGCTGTCGGCTCCTCTGCCAGCACGAGTGAAGCCTGTGCCAGGAGAGCTCGTGATAGGATCGTCTTTTGCTGGTTCCCGCCAGACAGCGTGGCGACATTCTGCTCGATCGATGCCGCGCGAATGTTCAGGTCCACTCGCTGGGCTTCCATTTGCCGCCGTTCGAGCGAACGGTCCACGACGCCAAAGTTCGCGAAACGTGACAGGGCCGAGATGGTACCGTTTTCGCGCACGGAAAGACTGGGAAAAAGGCCTTCATGCTGGCGGTCGGGAGACAGATAGATAATGCCGGCACTACGAGCGGCACCCGGGTTGCCGAGCGGCACGGTCTTCCCATCCAGAGTGACGGCTCCACGGGCATTTCCAAGACCTGCCAGCGAACGCAGGAAGTCGCTCTGGCCGTTTCCGGTAATGCCGGCGATACCAACGATCTCGCCGCCACGCGCCGACATGTTGATGTCTACGAAATCAGCGCCCGAAAGCCCTTTGACCTCAAGAACACTTGCGCCACTCATGACACCGGATGATTTGGGCGGAAATTGCTTGGTAACGGTGCGTCCGACAATGAGGTTGAGGATCTGGTCATCGCTGACATCGCGCACAGGTGCCGATCCCTTCACTTCACCGTCACGCATGACGGTGACAGTGTCTGCGATCTGTCTGATTTCCTGCAGCCGATGCGAAATGTAGATGACCGCCGCGCCGCGAGCCGCGGCTTGGCGCACGTTGCGAAACAGGATATCGACAAGGTCGGCTGTCAAAGCCGCGGTGGGTTCGTCAAGAATGAGGATCTTCGGGTCGATCGCAAGCGCCTTGGCAAGTTCTATCAGTTGGCTTTGTGCTATGTCGACATCACACAGCCGGGTCTTGGGATGAACGGCAGAGCCAACACGATGGAGTTGGGCGACTACCCAGTCATTGGCATTCGCATAATCCGTTCGAAGCGCTGCGGGAACTGCAAGCAGCAGGTTTTCAGCCACCGTCAGATCAGGAAGCACTGCCGGGTGCTGATGCACGATGGCGAGCCCGAGCCGTTGCGCCTGTGCCGCGCTCAAGCGATCTACAGTTTGTCCGCATATTTCGATCGAACCCTGATCGAAGCTCAAATTCCCGGAGGCAATGCCCATCAATGTCGACTTGCCTGCGCCATTTTCTCCCAGAAGCGCATGAACCTCGCCACATCGCGCGTCAAACGAGATGTCCTTCACGGCGACGACATTGCCGAAACGCTTCCACACGCCTTGCATGCGCAATCCCAACGGGGCGTCCGATACCGCGTCGGCCGGGGGTGCCATGTCAGGCTGAAGCTGTTCGACGGTGGCCATGCTCGATCCTCCTAAGTGTCTCCATCATCCTCCTTGAGGGGATGAAGGGGCGGGCAGAGCCCGCCCCGTTTTGCTTGAGATCAGAGACCGCCCTTGAGGGCCGCCAGGACTTGTTCGTCCGTCAGGCTGGTGCCATTCGAAGCGGATTCCGGGAGCTTTGGATTGCAGAACACCGTTCCGGCAAGCGAATCCTCCAGCTGGAAGTTCGTCACTTCCTTCACACCGGCCTCGGCCACCGTATGCTTGGTGCCATTGGGATCGGTTATGACGAGCGGCTGATCCATCTTGCCGCCGGCGGCCTCGGCAATCGCCCAGCGCACGGCCAGGCGAACATTCCACTGCTCGGCGCTGTTTGTCGTGTACTGGAAGGTGGACTTCGCGTCGGCGTCATGCAGCTTCTTCCAGGTGCAGCCGAACACATTGGCGTCTTCACCGGCAATAAGCGGAAGTGGACGTCCGGCGCGTTCGAAGACGCCCGAGGCGACAACGCCCATGCTGAGGTCGGCGATGACACCGTCGATCTGCGGATACTGGGCAATCAGCGCGCCCAGTGATTTGGCGACCATGCTGGAATCCCAATTCGTCACTTCGAACGGCCTCTGCCCGATCTGGACGATGCCCGGATAGTCCTTGAACGCTTCGAGGATGCCATCGGCGCGCTCACGGCTCTGGCTGGTTCCGGCAGGTCCGCCGAGATAAGCGACATTTCCCTTGCCGTTGAGGGCCTTCGCCATCCATTTTCCCCAGTCGACGCCGTCCTGGTGGAAGTTCGTGCCGACGAAAACGCTGTAATCCTTGCCTTCCTCGCCGCCGACACGGGCCCGGTAGGGGACGACGGTGCTGCCTTGCTTGAAGGCATCGCGGATCGCCGGCAACATGGCTGGGCCGGCATCGGGGAACACGACAATGGCGTTGACGCCGCGCGCTGCGAGACCGCTGAGGTCGGAAATCGCCTTCTGAGTGTTACCTTGCCCGTCTGTGTGATCCCAGCCGGTGACGTTCGGGCACTGGCTGGCCTCGTTGATCGCTGCGGCCGTCGTCATCTGCCGCCAGGGGTTCTGGGCGAAGCCATCTGCCAGCGCGACAGAAATCTCCTTCGTTCCGCAAAAGCTCGGTGGTGTCGCCGCCGGTTCGGCGCAGAAGACACCGCCGGCGATGCCCTTGCACCAATCCGCGGCGCCGGCTTGCGTGACCGACAGCGGTGAGACAGTTGCAAAGGCCGACAGGGCGAGCGTTGCGCCCGATAACAGGTTTATTCCAAGACAAGACTTCATCATTTCCTCCCAACGAAGTTTGGTTGCGGTTCTCCAACCTGCCCGTGGTGGACAGCGTTGAAACTTTTTATTCCCTTGGCCGCCGACATCATGCGGTCGACCTGTTCCTCAGGCTGATTGCACGCCTGAGATTACGAAAATTCAGACCATAGATGCCGACCCCGACCAGGATCGCGGCACCTTGAAAAAGGTATTGAACGCCGATGCTGGCGCCCGTCGTCAGCACCAACTGCTGAAGCTGTGTGAGAAAGAGCGCGGCGATCACGGTCGCCGCCAGATTGCCCTTGCCGCCAAACAGCGAGGTTCCACCCAGAACCGTCGCGGCGATCGACGGCATCAGGTAGTTGTCGCCCTGCTGCGGACTTGGCAGTTGCATAAGGCCGCCGAGCAGAATGCCGCCGGCCGCATAGAGCAGGCTCGCGCCCACATACGCGGCGATCTGGTAGCGGTCAGCGACGATACCCGCCGCGCGTGCCGCCCGGCTGTTTGCGCCGACAGCCTCGAAATTGCGCCCGAAGGTCGTCGCCTTGACGACGAAAATGACGACAATAGCCATCGCTACTGCCAAATAGGCGAGCTGCGTGATGCCAAATATCTTGCCGTTGGCGAATGCCGCTATCGACCCGGGTACCGACACCGGCGTGCCGCCCGAAATCTTGACGTTCATGCCATAGAGCAGCGCGTTCATGCCGATCGTGGCCACGATGGGCGCAACACGAACCTTGCTGACGAGCAGGCCGCTAATCAGCCCCGCTACAGCTGCAGCGGCGAAAGCGTAAAAGAGTGCCAGGACGACACTGCCCTCGGCATTCGGTTGGCTCTCTGAGAAGTAACAGACGATGACAGCGCTGAGCGAAACCATCCCCGGTACGGACAGATCGATGCCGCCCTGCTGGATGACGAGTGTCTGACCCAGGCTGACCAGGGCCAGGATCGCGGCAAAGGGAAGCATTCCGCTCATCGCTCCGGTGCCAAGACTCTGCGGGGCGATCAGGCCGCCGAAGACGAACAGGACCAGCGTTGCCGCCGCGATACCCGCGGTCGGTCCGCCAGCTGAGGCAAACCAACTGCTCGGTCCGGATGCACCTTCTCCTAAGGCCGTGACCGGCTTTGGCTTCTCTGAAGGCTTTTCCACGTGTTTTGTCCTTCTGCGGATTCGCGGCATTGAACTTGTTGGTTAAAGCAGTGCGGATCTTGCTCCGCTGGCCAGACAGATTTCGCTGATGCGCAGCTTCTGGCTGGAGAGCCGGGACGGGAATGTCTGTTCAAGCCGCGACTCGTGAACGGGTATGACCCGTCGAGACTCATGGCCGACCTGTTTCATCATGGCTTCGGTGGCCATGATCAGATTGATCTGGCTGCCGGTGGCAAGGCCGACCGGGAGATACATGTCGTCGATCTTGAGCTGTTCGGAGGCGCCGTTCAGGTTCTCGAACTGGTAAACAAGATCACCGGCAAGCACCCAGGTGTCCTGGGAATCCGTCTTGCCATCATTGCGCACCGTCACCCACATGCATGCGAAGGTGTGGCTGTCATAGGCGACGTGAAGATCGATGCCGGGGAAGACGTTTTCCATGGCGCCATCGACCGCGATGAGGCGTTTGTCGCGCGCCAGCTGCACACCGCGCAGGATATCCGCCGTATCGATGCCGGACAGGATCCAGCGCATGCGGTCCGGCAGCGACATTGCCCAGATCCATTCCTGCAGTTCCTTCTTCTGGACGTAGAAGGTGGCATTGGGAAATGCATCGACATTGCCGAAATGATCGAAATGCGCGTGCGTGATAAAGACCGCGTTGATGTCTTCCGGCGTCAATCCGATTTCGGCAAGAACCTCGCGCGGTCCGCGCCAGTTCTGGACATTGAACAGCGTGCCAAGATAGTTCCCGTAGTCGCGGTCGTTGTAACCGACGTCGACCATCGCGGCCCAACCGTCTCCCTTGATGACGGCGTAGCAGTAGGGCAGCTTGACATAGCCTTCATTGTGAGCGCCGTAGATGACGCCGCTCTTGTGGTATTCGGGCACGTAGCCGTATTCGAGGACGTAGATCGAATAGAGTGACACCGGTTTCCTCCCTTGATCCAGACGGTTAGTTTTTCGCGGGTCGGCAGTTGCAGCAGGCCGCCGTGAAATCCACGGGCGTCAGTCCGGCGGAAGGTTCCGAAACCATCCGCAGCGACCGCTGCGCGAAAAAAAGCGCGTCAACGACGGCATCGAGATCGGGACTTGCCGGATCAATGAGATCGGCAAGACGATCAAGCCGCGAGAGTATCCGGCCGAGAAGCACTAGCAGATCGGCGAGCGCGGCTTGGTGGCGGGCCGCTTTCGGCGGCGCCTTCACCGCACCCAGACGGTCGGTTGCCTCGCGCAACTGCCTTGTCACCGACGCCAGCAAGAGATCGTTGCGGTTGCGGTCGAGGCTGTCGGTCTGGAGCAGAAGCAGGATTCCCGAAAGCTGGCCAACGCAACGCTTGGCGGCGTCATAGAGCGGGCGTGTGTCTGACAGGTAGGAGGCAAGCACTTCATCCTTAATCCCTGACTTCAACAAGGCATCGGGCTGGTACTCGCGGGGGGTGTCCCATATGGAACAGGTGGGACGATGCACGCCTTCGATCCCTGACGAAAGCGCTGGAAATTCGCGACAAAACGGTAGAGGCACCGCCCCACCCGCAAGCGGAGCCTCGTCTTGTCCGGAATTGATCGTAAGCATGCGTCGCCTCCAATGTTCGTCGTCGCATCGATCCGCAGGCCCGTGCGGACTGTCTTTTCAGTGCATGAATCGGCCGCCGTTCACGTCGAGAATGAGTCCCGTCACGTAGTCGGACAGGTCCGAGACCAGGAACAGGCAGGCTTTTGCGATATCGTCAGCCGTCCCGAGCCGGCCCAGCGGGATGTTCACGACGATGTCGCGCCGCTTGTCTTCGGTCAGCTTGTCGCCAAAGATGTCCGTGTCGATCGTGCCGGGGGCTATCGCGTTGACGCGGATATTGTGCTGCGCCAGTTCACGCGCCATCGACTTGGTGAGGCTGTGGATGCCGCCCTTGGCTGCGGAATAATGCGGCCCGCCGAAAATGCCGCCGCCGATCTGGGCCGCGATCGAGCCGATCGAAACGATCGCGCCGGAGCGCCGTTCAATCATCGAAGGCACGGTAGCCTGGGCCATGTTCAGGCTGCCACGCAGGCTGGAATCGATGACCAGGTCGAAATTCTCCTGGGTGATATCCATCAGCCGGTCTGGTTGGCTGATGCCGGCATTGTTGACCAGGATGTCGACATGTCCGAAGCGGGCCATGACGTCACCAACTGCCTTGCGGCAAAAAGCAGGATCCCGGACATCGCAAGCCACGCCGATGTGTTCGGAGCCGATGTCGCGGGCCGCATTCATGGCGGCCTCTTCGTCGAGGTCGAAGATCGCCACGCGGCAGCCCTGCGCGGCAAGCCGCCGGGCCGTGGCCTTGCCTATGCCGCGCGGCGAGGCGGCGCCTGTGATAATGGCGGTCTTGTCGTTCAGCATCACGGTGTACTCCTCCCCATATGAATTCATTCGGCGGCCTCGGCCGCGTCTTCGATATTCAGGCCTGCCCAACCCTCGATGAGGGCCGCGATGCGCGAGCAATCGGCGTCGGCCATGCCTTGCGTCATGGCGAACTGCCAGAACTGGCGGACGTTGGCCCCGAGCCACATTGGCACGCCCATACGCTCGGCTTCCTGCATGCAAAGTGTCACGTCCTTGTGCATGAGCTCGGTGCGAAAATTCTGGTCGTAGCGGCGTGTCACCACATGCTTTGGATAGGCGATCTCCGACACCCAGGACCGGCCGGAGCCGGCATTGATGATCCGGAACAGATCCTCGGGCTCGATACCGCCCTTTTCGGCGAATGCCAGCGCTTCGCCGACGATCACCATGCTGGTTGCGGTGAGAAGATTATTGGCGAGCTTGAGGATCTGTGCCTTGCCGACGTCCGGGCCGAGATGGACAAAAGTCTTTGCAAATGTCGCCAGGAACGGTCGTGCCCGTTCCAGTGTCTGCTCCGACCCCGACGCCATGACCGCCAGCGTCTCGTTGCGGACGCCGATTGGTCCGCCGCTGACGGGCGCATCCAGCACAGATACGCCGCGTTCCGCCATCGCATCACCGACCTTGCGCGCCATTGTCGGGCCGGTGGTCGAGAGATCGATATAGTGCTTGATGCGTTTGCCATGGATAAGGCCGGCCTCACCCAGCGCGACGGCCTCGACGATCGGCGCGTTTGGCAGGCTGACGAAGACCGTCTCGACCGCGTTGGCGACCGCGGCGGCGCTGTCTTGCCGCTTTGCTCCCTGCGCGACAAGGACATCGACGGCCGCAGCGTTGGTATCGAAAATGTGGACGTTGAGCTGGGCTGCCAGAGCCTTGCTGACCATGGGCATGCCCATCGCACCGAGACCGATGAATCCGTAAGAATTACTGGGCACGCGCGCTCTCCCCGATCGCTGTAAGATGTGACGGCGCGCCTTCGTAGAGGCGATAGATGCCGGTGCCGTCGATGTCGCCGTGGCCGGCGGTGACAAGCAGACGAAAGAGCTGGGCGGCTTGGCCGGACATTGGGGTTGCTGTGCCCGAACTACGGGCGAGCTCCTGCACCATGTCGAGGTCTTTCAGCAACTGACGCGCATAGGCCCGCGGCGCGAAATCATGTGCGGCGATACGTGGATAGAGCTGTTGCATCAGAACGCCGTCGGCATGGCCGTATTTCACGCATTCAGGCAGCAGCGCGGCATCCATTCCTGCCGCTTCAGCGAGGCGCACGGCTTCGGCCAGAACAGCATAATTCGTGCCGACCACGAGCTGCGCGATCATCTTGGCAACCGAACCCATGCCTGTCTGTCCGACATGGGTGAACTGGCGGCCGATGTCCTGGATCAAGGAACGGATTCGTGCGATCCCCCAATCCGAGCCGCCGGCCATGATTGTCAGTGTGCCTTCGCCTGCCGCCGAGGGACCACCCGAAACCGGAGCGTCGATCCATTCGCATCCCGTGGCCGCTTGGACGCGCCAACCGATGGACCGGCAGAAATCCGGCGACACGGTTGAGAAATCCACCACGATCTGCGGTGACAGCAGAGCATCCGACAGGCCCGCTTGGCCAAACACCACGGTTTCGACTGCCGCCTGCGACGGCAGGTTGAGGAGCACGAGATCCGCGTCCTCGACACAGTCTTTTGGCGACGCAGCGCCAACTGCACCCGAAGCCATAGCCGCAGCTTGCCGGCCGGCATCCGCGTCGAAGACTCGTAGCTTGTAGCCAAGCCCTGCAAGGCGCGCAGCCATGGGTCCGCCCATCAGGCCGACGCCGATATAGGCAAGGCGCGGCTTACCGGATGTCATAGAATTGGACCGCATTGTCGTGGAACAGGCGCTTTTGCGCTTCGGGTCCGAGATCCGCCGTGATCTCCTTGTAGCCACCAAAGATCTCATCGAGCGTGCCGCACACACTGTCGACCGGGAAATTGCTCCCGAACATGCAGCGCTCGACGCCGTAAATCTCGATGATCGACCTTACGATGTCGCGGTTGTTGGCGACCGTCCAAGGCTGGTCAGGCAGGCCGATGCCGGAGATCTTCACCGCCACGTTCGGCCGCTTGGCGAATTCGGTCATTGCCGCTTTCCAGCCGGCAATCCCCTCGGCACTGCGATCGGCCGGCAGCCCTGAATGCAGCAGAATGATCTGCGTCTGCGGGAAGCGGTCGGCGAGCGTGCACGCCTCGTGCAGATGCCACCATGGTGTCTGCAGATCGAACCGCAAACCATAGCTGGACAGCATGGCGAAACCTTCGACCCAATGCGGGTCGACCATGCTGCCTGGAGCGGCTGAGCCCGGCTTGGGATTGGATTTCGGCTTGTGACGCAGGCCGCGTACGAAGTCGAAACCGGCCAGCCGCTCCAGCACCCGGGCGCGGTCGCCCCGGTCGAGCCATGCCTGGCCGACCGCGACGTTAGGCCACCCCGTCTCACGACGAAGGGAGGCGATATAATCCATCTCGCCGATTGGATCACTCGGATCCCACTCGGCTTCGATATAGACCGTCTTGACAACGTGGTGGCCGGCAGCGTCCCGCTTGTAGTCGGCCGGCAGATACGGCCGGCATATCGAGGAGTAGTCGCCATAGCGGAATGGGATCAGCGGCCGATCGTTGAGCCACGGATAATAGTTCTGCTCGGGATTCCAGAAGTGGACGTGAGCATCCACCATCGGCATATCAGTCACGTCTGTCTCCTCTCCGTCTCGGGACGACCCGTCTCAGATTGGATGCCAGCTCCTCTTCCGGCATCCGCAGTCGTCGCCGCGATTTATCGCGATTTATTCAGCGGCGGCCGCATAGGGGACGTTGCGCCCGCCATAGCGACGGACACGAACGTTTGCCTGCTCGGCATGGCCGGCGAATCCTTCAAGTATGCAAAGGCGCGAACAGTATTCGCCGATCATTGCCGAGGCCTCATCGGTCAGGACGCGTTGATAGGTAACGGTCTTCAGGAACTTGCCGACCCAAAGGCCGCCGGTGTAACGGGCGGCTCCCGCCGTCGGCAGCGTGTGGTTGGTTCCAATCACCTTGTCGCCATAGGCGACATTGGTTCGCGGCCCGAGAAACAGCGCCCCGTAGTTCGTCATCCGCTCGAGGAAGATATCCGGATCGCGAGTCATCACCTGCACATGTTCCGATGCGATGCGGTTTGCTTCACCGACCATTTCGTCCTCTGTCGAACACAGGATCACCTGGCCGTAATCCTCCCATGCGCGACGGGCGACTACGGCAGTCGGCAGGATGTTCAGCAGCCTTTCGACCTCTGCGATCGTGGCTTTGGCGAGGGCCTCTGAATTGGTCAGCAAGACTGCCGGTGAGTTGGGACCATGCTCGGCTTGGCCGAGAAGGTCGGTCGCGCATAGCTCGGCGTCGACGCTGTCATCGGCAATGACCAGGGTTTCCGTCGGACCGGCGAAGAGATCGATGCCGACCTGCCCATAGAGCTGGCGCTTGGCTTCCGCCACAAAGGCGTTGCCTGGACCGACCAGCATGGCAACGGACTGGATGCTTTGTGTGCCCAGTGCCATGGCGGCTACGGCCTGCACACCGCCGAGACAGTAGATTTCATCCGCGCCTGCCAGGTGCTGGGCCGCAACGATCGCCGCGGCAGGTCGCCCCTCGTAAGGCGGCGCAGCCGTGAAGATGCGCGGCACGCCGGCAACCTTGGCCGTGATGACCGACATATGGGCCGAGGCCAGCAATGGATATTTTCCGCCTGGCACATAGCAGCCGACGGACTGAACGGGGATGTTCTTGTGCCCAAGAACAACGCCCGGCAGGGTCTCGATCTCGATATCGCGCAACGCTTCGCGCTGATGCTGCGCGAAGTTGCGAACCTGTTCCTGCGCGAAGCGGATGTCGCTCAGGTTCTGTTCGGACAGTTCCGCAAGGCAGGCGCGTATTTCCGCATCGGTAAGGCGAAAATCCTTGCGGTCCCATTTGTCGAAGCGGATCGAAAGCTCGCGCACCGCAACATCGCCACGCGCACGGACATCTGCGATGATGCCCTCTACAGTGGCTCTGACGGTGGCCTGATCGGCTGCCACGGCGCTCGGATCGCGCCCCTCTTTGAGTTTGCGGATCACTTGGTCGCCCCTTCCGTCGTCCTGCCTTCGAAGTAGCTGTCGAGATCGAGCGCCAGTTTGATGATGCTCGAGTAATCCTCGCCGGCATGTCCATTCTGGCAATGGATGGCGAAGAGCTCTGTTGCCAGATTTCCCATCGCTGCCAGGACTTTCGAGCTGTTCGCCAGTTCCTTGGCGAGCCGCATGTCCTTCAACTGGAAATCCGAGCGGAAACCGCCGGCAAAACCGTTGGCAGAGGGCACATTCTCCATCAGGCCCGGGAATGGGTGATAGCGCTCGAGCGCGTAATTGTTGCCCGAGGAGTTGCGCATCACATCGCTGAGGATTGCTGGGTCGAGACCATTGGCGACACCGAGTGCCAGCGCCTCGACAGTTCCCGCCATGCATATTCCGGACAGAATGTTGTTGCAGAGCTTCGCCGTGTGGCCCGCTCCCGAAGCCCCGACATGATAGATGCGCTGTCCCATTGCTTCCAGGAGAGGGCGGGCATGCTCGACATCCGTGGCCTCGCCGCCGACCATGAAAGTCAAAGTGCCGGAATGGGCGCGCGGCGTCCCGCCTGAAACCGGTGCATCGATCATGCGCCGGCCGGCGGCGCGGGCGGCAGCGGCGATTTCCACCGTGACGGTCGATGAAATCGTGCTGCTATCCATCAAGAGCGCACCCTTGCGGGATGCCGCGATGACACCCGACGCTCCAAGATAGGCGTCGCGGACATTGTCTCCGGTCGGAAGCATGGTGATAACCACATCGGCCGATGAAGCCGCCTCGGCGGCGGAGGTGGCACGTTTCACGCCCTGCTTCTCAGCCGCGTCCTGTGCGACCGAAGACGGGTCGAAGCCGATGACTGGAAAGCCGGCTTGGACCAGATTGCGGGTCATTGGTTGACCCATATTGCCAAGACCAAGGAAAGCGACGGTTTTCACTTGAGCATTCTCCCGGTCAGGCAGCCGACGTGTTGACGATGACGGTCTTCGACCAGGTGAAATGCTGGATCATGCTCGCCAGCGAGAGTTCACGCCCCATGCCGCTCATTTTCGTCCCCCCATATT
>NZ_RZPW01000700.1:0-3287 GCF_003998455.1 Mesorhizobium sp. M7A.F.Ca.CA.001.08.2.1
ACCTGACACCGGGGAAATCCTGATCGGAGGCAGGCCGGTCAACGCGATGTCGCCGGCCGAGCGCAACGTGGCGATGGTGTTCCAGAACCTGGCGCTGTTTCCGCATATGAGCGCGCTCGAAAATGTCCGCTTTCCCCTGGTCGAACGCCGGGTCGCCGAGGCCGAGATCAAGCGGCGGGTCACCGACGTCGCGGCGAAGCTACATATCGGCCATATCCTGCACAAGCCGCCGGGACAGCTTTCGGGCGGGGAGCGGCAGCGCGTGGCGATCGCCCGGGCTCTGGTGCGCGATCCCAATGCCTATCTGATGGACGATCCGATCTCGGCGCTCGACGCCAGGCTGCGCGAAGAAACGCGCGTCGAGCTGAAGCGCATCCAGCGCGAACTCGGCAAGACGCTGATCTACGTCACGCATGACCAGGAAGAAGCGATGTCGGTCGCCGATCGCATCGCCATCCTAGAGGACGGCAAGATCAGGCAGATCGGTACGCCGGCAGAGATTTACGACCGCCCGGCCAGCACCTATGTAGCAAGGCTACTTGGCTCGCCGATGATGAACATCCTCAGATCGGCGCGTGGCGAGGGCGGTGTCGAAGCGGCTGAAGGCACGATCCGCATCGACGACAAGACAGCGCCCGCCGACGCCGTGGAGATCGGGCTGAGGCCGGAGGACATCAAGGTCAGACCGTGGGCGGACGGGGGCCCGGGCCGCCCGGCGCGAGTGTTCGAGGTCGAGCCGCTTGGCGGCTACACCGTGGTGACGCTCGCTGCCGGGCAGGCGCGGCTGAAGGCGTTGCTGCGCGGCCAGCCCGACATCCGGCCGGATGCCATGGTGGCGATATCCTGCGAGCCGGCCAGAGTGCATTATTTCGAACAGAGCGGCGGGGCGTTGGCACGATGACGGCCGCCGCAAGGAAAGAGTTTCGGGAGGAAGAGATGGCAAGCAAAGGCTTCGAGCCGGACGTGAAGGTCCGCACGAAGGAATACAAGATCGGCTGTGTCGGCGCAGGCATGATCATGGCCGAGTGCCATCTCGCCGCCTACAAGGAAGCCGGGTTCCCGGTGGTGGCAATCGCCTCGCGCACCAGGGCCAGCGCCGATAAGGTGGCGACGCGCTGGGGCATTCCGACCGTCCACGACACACCGGAAAAACTGATCGAGGACGAAAATGTCGAGATCATCGACCTTGCTTTCCCGCCCGACCTGCAGCCGGCGCTGATCCGTCACGCGCTGAGGCAGAAGCATATCAAGGCGATCCTGGCGCAGAAGCCGCTGGCGCTGTCAGTCGAGGAAGCGGTCAAGCTGCGCGATGAGGCGGCCAAGGCCGGCAAGATCCTCTCGATCAATCAGAACATGCGCTACGACCAATCGATGCGCGTCTTGAAGCAGATCATCGACAGCGGCGCGCTGGGCGACATCGTCTTCGCGCAGATCGACATGCACGCCATCCCGCATTGGCAGAGCTTCCTCGAGGACTATGACCGGCTGACGCTCGCCAATATGAGCGTGCATCATCTCGACGTGCTGCGCTTCCTGTTCGGCGACCCCTCTGAGATCACCACCCTGACACGCAAGGATCCGCGCACGACATTCGACCATTCCGACGGGATCACCGTGTCGACGCTGCGCTTCCCGTCCGGCGTGCTTGCCGTGTCGCTGGAGGATGTCTGGTCGGGTCCGCGCCAGGATGGCTACAAGGACGACCAGCACATCAACTGGCGCGTCGACGGCAGCAAGGGGGTCGCGAAGGGCACCATCGGCTGGCCGACGGGCGCTGCCTCGACGCTGACTTACGCCTCGACCGAGACGACCCGTGGCGAATGGGTCAGCCCGAGCTGGGACACGATGTGGTTCCCGCATGCCTTCATCGGCGTGATGGAGCAGCTCCAGCACGCGGTGAAGACCGGCGCGCCGCCGGCGCTGTCGGTCGCCGACAACGTCAAGACCATGGCGCTGGTCGAGGCGGGCTACCGCTCGATCGACGAGGGCCGCACGGTCAAGCTTTCCGAAATCGCTACCTGATCACCGCAGCTGAAACACCAGACAACTGAATCGCTTACAGGGAGGAATTCACACCATGATGCAGGCAGGTATTTTCACGGGCTATTTCCCGTACGGCCTCGAAGAGACGGCGAAGAAAATCCGCGGGCTCGATTTCAACACGGTGCAACTCGACCTCCACTTCAAGGATGTCGACCTGTCGGCCGGGCAGATCACCAAGGACAAGGCCAAGAAGGTGCGCGACGTCTTCCGCGATCATCACCTGCCGGTGTGCTGCATTTCCGGCTACACAAATATCATCCACCCGGACAAGGCCGAGCGCGACAAGCGCGTCGGCTACCTCAAAGAGATCATCCGCAACGCCCGCCATTTCGGCAGCCCGTATGTGATCTCGGAAACCGGCACCTACAACACCGAATCCGACTGGGTGCATCACCCCAAGAACAAGACCGAGGAAGGGTTCGAGGAATGCCGCAAGGTGGTCGCCGACCTTGCCCAGACGGCCTATGACCACGGCGCGGTCTTCCTGCTCGAAACCTATGTCAACAACGTCGTCGGCTCGGTCGAGGAGACGGTCAAGATGTTCGCGCAGGTCGATCACCCCGGCCTCGGTCTGCTGATGGACCCGACCAATTATTTCGAGACGCATAACATCGACAGGATGGACCAGATCCTGAACCAGGTGTTCGACACGCTGACCGACAAGATCAGAATAGCTCACGCCAAGGACGTCAAGCGTTCGGGCGGCGACAAGTCCGAGAAGCACGCCGATATCGGCGACGAGGACGCGCTGGAGAGCCATACATTCCGTGGCGTCGGTGAGATCGAGTTGCCGGCACCGGGCCTCGGTTCGCTGAACTACGACCTCTATCTCCAGCGGCTGGCGGAAAAGCATCCGAACATCCCGGTGATCATCGAGCATCTCTCGGAAGACGACGTGCCGAGGGCCAAGAAATTCCTCGACGGGAAGTTCCGCGCCAACGGTCTGTGACGGCCTTCTCGCGCCGCTGGTTCGCGGCGGCGCGGTTCGGTTCCAAAGTAAGGGAGGAGAAAAAATGTTGAAATTCGCATTGAAACTGGCGGCTGCCGTAACGCTGCTCGCCGGCGTCTCGTTGAGCGCGCCGGCAATGGCGCAGGATGGCCAGAAGACGTTCTACTTGCTGTCGCATGGCGGTCCGTCGGATGCGTTCTGGCTGGACTGGAATGCCGGCGCGACCAAAGCCTGCGACCAGCTCAAGGTGACCTGCAAGATCTCATTCAGCGGCGGCGACATGGCGGCGCAGAAG
>NZ_RZPW01000701.1:0-3273 GCF_003998455.1 Mesorhizobium sp. M7A.F.Ca.CA.001.08.2.1
GGATCCGTTTTTGCTCACGATTTCGCTTTGATCTGCTCAACGAGGCGGCCGCGTCAACGCGGCCGCTTGCATGTTTAGAGCCCGGAGCTTATCTCGTGAGCTTCGGTGAAACGCGCCGCCTGACCTCAGGGCCATCAAGCGTTACCAAGCGGAGAATCAGGCATGGCTTCGGCTGCTGAACAATTAGCCTCGAATCTGAATTTCTCGGCCTTCGCCAAGGCGGAGGATTTGAAGAAGCGCATCTGGTTCACGATCGGCGCGCTGCTGGTTTATCGCCTCGGCACCTACATCCCGCTTCCCGGTATCAATCCCGACGCCTTCGCCCAGGCCTTCTCTTCGCAGAGCAAGGGCGTGCTCGGCATGTTCAACATGTTCGCCGGCGGCGCCGTGCAGCGCATGGCGATCTTTGCGCTCGGCATCATGCCTTACATCTCCGCCTCCATCATCATGCAGCTGATGACCTCGGTCATCCCGTCACTGGAAGCGCTGAAGAAGGAAGGCGAACAGGGCCGCAAGGTGATCAACCAGTACACGCGCTACGGCACCGTGCTGCTTGCGCTGGTCCAGGCCTATGGCATTTCGGTCGGTCTGGAAGGCGGCAACGGCATCGTCAGCGACCCCGGCATGTTCTTCCGCATCTCGACCGTCGTCACGCTGGTCGGCGGCACCATGTTCCTGATGTGGCTGGGCGAGCAGATCACCGCCCGCGGCATCGGCAACGGTATTTCGCTGATCATCTTCTCCGGCATCGTCGCCGGCCTGCCGCACGCCATCTCCGGCACGCTGGAGCTTGGCCGCACCGGCGCGCTGTCGACCGGCCTGATCCTGGCGATCATCGTGCTGGCTATCGTCGTCATTGCGCTCATCGTGTTCTTCGAGCGCGCCCAGCGCCGCTTGCTGATCCAGTATCCGAAGCGCCAGGTCGGCAACCGGATGTTCCAGGGCGATACCTCGCACCTGCCGCTGAAGCTCAACACGTCGGGCGTCATTCCGCCGATCTTTGCCTCGTCGCTGCTTTTGCTGCCGGCCACCGTCGCCGGCTTCTCGCAGACGACGAACCTGCCGGCGTGGGCAAGCACCGTGCTCGCCTCGCTCGGCCACGGCCAGCCGCTCTACATGCTGTTTTATGCGGCGATGATCGTGTTCTTCGCCTTCTTCTACACCGCGATTGTCTTCAACCCGAAGGACACCGCCGACCAGCTCAAGAAGCATTCGGGCTTCATCCCGGGCTATCGTCCGGGCGAGCGCACCGCCGATTATATCGATTACGTTCTCACCCGCATCACCGTCGTCGGCGCCATCTATCTGGTGCTGGTGTGCCTGCTGCCGGAGTTCCTGATCTCGGCGACTGGCGTACCATTCTACCTTGGTGGCACATCGCTTCTGATCGTGGTCAGTGTCACGCTCGATACGGTTGCGCAGATTCAGGGTCACCTGATCGCGCACCAGTATGAAGGCCTGATCAAGAAGTCGAAGCTGCGCGGGGGGAAGAAAGCCAGATGAGGTTGATATTGCTTGGGCCGCCAGGAGCGGGCAAGGGGACGCAAGCACAAAGACTGGTAGAAAAACACGGCATACCCCAGCTCTCGACGGGCGACATGCTGCGTGCTGCCGTCCAGGCAGGCACCGAGGTTGGCAAGCGCGCCAAGGCGGTGATGGATGCCGGTGAACTGGTGTCCGACGCGATCGTCAACGCGATCGTCGCTGAGCGTATCGATCAGCCCGACTGCGCCAAGGGGTTCATCCTCGACGGCTATCCGCGGACCCTGGTGCAGGCGGATGCGGTCGAGCAGATGCTGTCGGATCGCTCCCAGGGGCTCGACGCCGTCATTGAACTCGTGGTCGACGACAAGGCCCTGGTTGGCCGGATCGTCAAACGCGCCGACGAGGCGCAGGCCGCCGGCCTTCCCGTTCGCAAGGACGACAATCCGACCGTGTTCGAAGAGCGCTTGAGGGAATACTACAAGAAGACGTCGCCGCTGATTGGCTACTACTATGCCAAGGGCAAGCTCCGCAGTGTCGACGGCATGGCCGATATCGACGCCGTGACGGAACAGATCGAAGCGGTGCTCAAGGACGCGGTGCGGGGAAATTAACGATTGCACTTGACGGAGGCGGTTCGCTGCGGTATGGCGGCCCGTCTTCCTATCAGGCATGAGCTTTGCTTGTCCGCAAGGGCAAGGCAGCCGCATTGAACTGGAAACTCCCGCATGGGCCGGCCTCCACCGGACGCGGGGCAACTTAAGACAGCGCCGAGCCTACCTTGTTTTTGAGGATTGGCCGGCCCACATGGAGAAGGGAAGAACATGGCTCGTATAGCCGGCGTCAACATTCCGACCAACAAGCGCGTTGTCATTGCGCTTCAGTACATTCACGGCATTGGCAAGCGGTTCGCCCAGGAGATCGTCGACAAGGTCGGCATCCCGGCCGAGCGCCGCGTCAACCAGCTGACCGACGCGGAAGTGCTGCAGATCCGCGAGACCATCGACCGCGATTACCAGGTTGAAGGCGACCTGCGCCGCGAAGTCTCGATGAACATCAAGCGGCTCATGGACCTCGGCTGCTACCGCGGCCTGCGTCACCGCCGCTCGCTGCCGGTCCGCGGCCAGCGCACGCATACCAATGCGCGCACCCGCAAGGGCCCGGCCAAGTCGATCGCCGGCAAGAAGAAGTAATTTTTTTAGGGGAATAAGGGAGTAGGGGAGTAAGGCAGTAGGGAATGCCCGCCAGTCGGGTCGCATTTTTCCCTACTCCCTTACTGCCCTATTCCCCTACTCCCTTACGAAGGTGGAGCCGCTGGCATTACGGCGGTGTAGAGATCAACTGAAAGGACTATCATGGCCAAGGAAGCCGCTCGTGTTCGCCGTCGCGAACGCAAGAATATCTCGTCGGGCGTTGCCCACGTCAATTCGACCTTCAACAACACGATGATCACCATCACCGATGCACAGGGCAATTCGATTGCCTGGTCGTCGGCCGGTGCCCAGGGCTTCAAGGGTTCGCGCAAGTCGACCCCGTTCGCTGCCCAGATGGCTGCCGAGGATGTTGCCAAGAAGGCCCAGGAACACGGCATGCGCATGCTCGAAGTCGAGGTCTGCGGACCCGGCTCCGGTCGTGAATCGGCACTGCGCGCCCTGCAGGCGGCCGGCTTCACCATCACCTCGATCCGTGATGTGACGCCGATCCCGCACAATGGCTGCCGCCCGCGCAAGAAGCGTCGCGTCTAAGCATTTACCGAACGCCGCGCGAGCGCCCTTGGGCGCTCCTCCGTGG
>NZ_RZPW01000702.1:0-3273 GCF_003998455.1 Mesorhizobium sp. M7A.F.Ca.CA.001.08.2.1
GCTTCAGCTATGCTTCCTAGCCGAGCACGACACAGATGACGGTGGTGATGACGGCGATCTCGACGCTGTTCCAGGTGGCGGCGATCAGCTGGTCGTTCTGCCACAGCGAAGCGTACCATTCGGTCGTCCATTCGAACGGCAATTGGTAGAAGGGCGAGACGTTGAACGACATCAGCGCCATGATGATGATCGGCAGATAGAGGAAGGCGAGCAGCAGGCCGATGTAGAAGCGGCCAAGCCATTCGAGGACGCGGGTCGTCGCCATCACGCGGCCCTCCGCAGCACCGGCGACGCCACCGCCAGGATGACCAGCACCACGGCCAGCAGGATGAAGGAAAGCGCGGCACCGAGCGGCCAGTTGAACACGGCGACGAACTGGTCCTCGATGACCGTGCCGTAGAAGGTGCCGGTGCGACCGCCGAGGATGCGCGGCTCCATGAACGAGCCGACGACGGGGACGAAGATCAGGGCCGCACCCGCGACCAATCCGGGCATCGACAGCGGGATGATCACCCGCTTCAGCACCTGTAGCCGTGAAGCGCCAAGCGAACGCCCGGCCTCAATCAGGGAGTCATCGATCGCCTGCAGCGTGAGATAGCAGGTCAGCACCATGTAAGGCACGTAGGAATGCACCAGCCCGATGATGACGGCTGGATAGGAATACATCAGGTCGATGTTGATCTTGAACGGCAGCACGGCGTTGAGCGCGGTGTCGAGAATGCCGCCCTCGCGCAAAACCATCGCCCAGGAAAAGATGCGCACCAGCCCGTTCGACCAGAACGGCAAGATGACGAGCAGGAAGATCGCCTCGCGGCTGCGCCCCTTCAGCACTTTGGCGAGCACGTAAGCGGCGGGATAGCCGATGACGACGCACCACAGCGTCACTTCGAGGCCAAGCCGCAGCGAGGCCAGCAGCAGTGTCAGATAGAGGCTTTGCGAGAAGAAGGTGGCATAGTTGCCAAGGGTGAATGTCCACGGCTTTCCCGACAGCGGCAGCTCGGTCATGAACGAGAAAAAGACCATGGCCGAGAGCGGCAGGAAGATCGCCACCGTCAGCCAGAGATAGGCTGGTGCCAGCAGCGGCAATGCCGATCTCAGCCCGCTTCGCGACGCTGTCGCAGCTGCCATGATACCCTCCCCCAGGATTGAAACGCCAGCCGGCGCGAACCGCCGGCTGGCCGGGATGTTGGCTCTATTTCACGTCGACCTTCAACTGCTGCCACAGCGCCAGATAGGCTTCGCGCTGGGCATCGGTGATCGGCGCCTGGAACTGGATGCGTTTGGCCACCTCGGGGTCGCCCATGACCTTGCGGTTGAAGGCATCCTCGGGCAGCGCTTCCACCGCCTTGGTGTTGGCGGAGACAGGAGCACCGACCTTGGTGACCCATTCGACGTAGAATTTCGGGTCGATCATGTAGTTGATGAAAGCCTCGGCGCCGGCGACGTTCTTGGCGCCGACCGGAATGGAAAACGCGTCGAGCCAGGCGACGGCACCCTCCTGCGGCACGACCAGAGAGACCGGCAATTTGAAATGCGTCTTGGCGCGATCGGCCGAGCCGCTCCAGTAGGTGCCGATGTCGATCTGGTTGGAGGCGACCATCTGGTTCCAGTCGTTCTCCGAACTCCAGAAGGTCTTGATCTGCGGCATCAGCGAGGTGAGCTTCGCCTTGACCGCATCCATATCCTTGATGTCGTTGATGTTCTGGCCCGTTGCGATGGCGCCGAACTGCACCGCTTCGACGGCATCGTCGCGAATGACGACGCGGCCCTTGTGGGCGGCATCCCACATCTCGGCGATACTCGTCGGCGGCTTGTCGAAGGATTTGTCGTTGATCGCGAGCGCGGTGAGGCCCCACACCCACGGCACGCCATAGACCTTGCCGTCATGGACGAGCATCGGCGATCCCGCCTTGTCCTTGCTGATGTCGGCGTAGTTCGGCAATTTGGAGACGTCGATCGGCTGGATCAGTTTGCCGTCCATCGCCTGGTCGTTGAAGGCGGCATTGATCATGACCACGTCGTAGAGACCGGGATTGGTCCGGATCTTGGTCAGCATTTCCTGTTCGGAATTGAAGAAGTCGTTGACGACCTTGTTGCCGGTCGCTTTTTCGAAAGCCTCCACCGCCCATGGTTCGTCGGCGCCGTATCCCTTCCAGTTGAGCACATGCACTTCGTCAGCCTTGGCGGCGAATGCGAGTGCGGAGGTAAAGACGGCAGTCGCCGTCAGCAGAGCAGTCAAGTCAGGCATGCGCATGGTTGGTTCCTCTCTGTGGGTTTGCCCGATTCCCGGGCTTGTCAGGCTTTCCAGCTGTTATGCATTGGCCTTCTGTGTCCGGCCTGCTCCCGACGGATCGGCGGCATGGCTCAGGAATGTCTGGATTTGGTGGTCGGTCGGCGCCGACGAGCCGCCATGGCGGGTGACCGATATGGCCGCTGCCGCATTGGCATAGCGCGCTGCCTCGAAGGGCGGGATGCCGCGCGCCAGCGCGCTGACGAAAGCACCGATATGGGTGTCGCCAGCGCCATTGGTGTCGATGGCGGTGACCTTGAAGCCGGCAACGGTCTGCGCCGTGCCGTCGGCCAACCTGATATGGCAACCCTTTGCCCCGGAGCGGATGACCACGCCCGCTGCCTTCGGGCAGTGGTCGCCCAGCAGCCGTACCGCGAGGCCCTCGACATCGCCTGGGCCGGCAATCTCGGCGGCTTCCGTCGTGTTGCAGCTCAGCCATGTGGTGCGGGCAAGCACCCGCGACAGGATGGGACGCGGAATGTCCGTGATGACCGGCGTCGGGTCGAAGACGAAGGGAATACCTGTCGGCAGCGCCTCGATCCAATCAGTGAGCGCATCGCGGCTCTTGGGGTAGCTCAGCGTGTAGCCGGAGGTGAACACCCAGTCACCCGGTGCCACCGCGACCGGCGCCATCATGTCGAGGCTGAGAACGCTCTCCGCACCAGGCCACGACACGAAGGTGCGTTCGGCGTCGCTCGAAATCATGGCGACGCAGTTGCCGCTGTCCATCACGGGCGATGGCGGCGTCAGTGTCTCGATACCCTCGGCTATGAAAGCAGCGCGCAGGAAATCGCCATTGGGCCCGCTGCCGAGTTGGCCGCCGAACACCACCTGCATGCCGGTGCGGCTGGCCGCGACCATCATGTTGAAGCCGCCGCCGGCGACCTGGGCAAAGCTCGATGCCGTCTTTTCCATGCCGGGCGCCGGCAGGGCGTCGATGCGGTAGACATAGTCGACCACGGCACTGCCGACATGGACGAGAC
>NZ_RZPW01000703.1:0-3202 GCF_003998455.1 Mesorhizobium sp. M7A.F.Ca.CA.001.08.2.1
CAACTTTGTGTGCGCAGCCGGGCAAGATGCCGGGCGAAACCGGCTGTCGCGGGTATTTCGGCCGTCGGAACACTAGATAGGCTGAGATCGACGAGGAGCGGCTCACCCATGTCACAATCGGCTTCGCCCTTGACGCCGGTCCGTTTCGATGCCGAAGCGGATGCCAAGCTTTCCGCGTTGCGGCGGACGAAATTCCTCGCGGCGGCCGCGCTGGCGCTTTGCGTACTGGTGTTTGCGCTCGCCAAATCGTTCGAGCACATCCATGCGTGGCTCGGCTTCGTCGCTGCCTTTTCCGAGGCGGCGACCATCGGCGGCCTCGCCGACTGGTACGCGGTGGTGGCGCTGTTTCGAAGGCCGCTGGGGCTGCCGATCCCGCACACCGCCATTATCCCCGAGAACCAGAACCGCATCGCCGACAATCTCGGCCGCTTCATCGAGGTCAACTTTCTGGCGCCCGAACCGGTGCGTGAAAAGCTTGCCGAGGTCGATTTTTCGGCGCTGGTCGCCGATTGGCTGGCCGATACGGAGCGCGCCGCCGGCCTGTCGCGCTTCATCGTGCGGCTGGTGCCGCAGACGCTTGCGGCGATAGAGCAATCCGGCCTGCGCGGCTTCGTCACAAGCCGCATGCTCGAACAGATCGAAAAGGTGCCGCTGGCGCCGCTGGCCGCCGAACTGCTCTCGGCGCTTACCGATGATCGCCGCCATCAGAAATTGTTCGACGAATTCACCAAGGTGATCGGGCGGTTCCTCAATGACGAAAAAGCGCTGGCAACGATGCGCGAAAAAATCCGCGAGGAACTGCCGTCGCTGTTCAACCTGTTCCGCGCCGACGCCTATCTCCTGAAGAAGATCGTCGCCTCGGCGGGCTCGCTGCTCGACGAAGTGAGGGCCGATCCCGACCACCCGATGCGCGCCGAATTCGACGGCTTCGCCCAAGGCTTCATCGATAAGCTGAGGACATCGAAACAATACGCCAAACGGGCCGAAAAGCTGAAGCGCGACTTCCTGGCCCGGCCGGAGGTCAAGGGATTGGCCGGCGACATGTGGGCAAGCCTCAGCCAGTTCATCGAGCAGGATGCCAAGGCGCCGAATTCGGTCATCCGTGCGCACCTCGCCAACATGTTCGTCGAGGTCGGCCGGCATCTTGCCGGCGATGCGCAGATCCGGGCCGACATGAACCAGGGGTTCGTGGTGGCGCTGGCGTCGTTCGTGGAGAGCCAGAAGGCCGGCGTGTCGACATTCATCGCCGACCAGGTCAAACGCTGGGACCTCGCGCAACTGACGCGGCTGATCGAGATGAACATCGGCCGGGACCTGCAGTACATCCGCTTCAACGGCATGATCATCGGCGGGCTCGCCGGTGTCGTGCTCTATGTGGCCGAGCGGCTGTTCCTCGTGAATTGATGCGCGGCCAGACTGGCGCTCATTCCTCCGCGTCCGAATGGACTCACGGCACGCGAGTGTTATTCTCCATCCGAGGGTGCCCGCATCCGCGGCAAAGGGGAGCAAACAAGCATGGCAAAACAACCGGAATCCGATTCCTTCATGGACATGTTCGGCAGGTTCGGCCGCGACCTGAAGGTGCCGAATGTCGATGTCGAGGCGATCCTCGCCCATCATCGCAAGAACCTCGAAGCGCTGGAGAAATCGGCACGAGCCGGTGCCGCCGGCGCCACCTCGCTGTTGTCCCGGCAGCGCGAGATGCTGCAGGATACGCTGCGCGAGGTCACCGATATGGCGCAAAGCTACAGGGCGCCGGGCAATCCGCAGGAACTGATGGCCAAACAGACGGAGTTTGCCAGAAAGTCCTTCGAGGCCGCGTTGAAAAATGCCGGCGAAGTGGCTGAACTGGTCAAGAAATCCGGTGCCGAATCGGTCGACATCCTGCGCACCCGCATCAAGGAGGCGATGGAGGAAATCCGCGCCGGCTACGAGAAGAAGTAGCGGATGTGGCCGGGACCGGTTCATGGCTGCCGGCCGCCCTGAAGCCCGGAAAGCCCGAGTTGGCCTGCGACTGCGCCGGCGGCGTGGCTCGATTGCGGCCGAGATCGACGGAACGGATTCGCGTAGAGCGAATTGACAGAGGCCGTCAGTTCGTGGTCCGGAGGCTCTGGAAGCGATCGGGAAACCAGGAATGAACGAAATACGGCCTAAAACGCCGCCTACCTACGAGCAGTTGAGGACGATGGCCGGGCTGGAACTCGGCGTGTCGGAGTGGACGACGGTCGACCAGAACCGCATCGATCAGTTCGCTGAATGCACCGGCGACCATCAATGGATTCATGTCGACCCTGAAAGGGCGCGGCGGCAAAGCCCGTTCCGCACGACGATCGCGCATGGCTATCTGACGCTGTCGATCATCGGCGCGCTGGCGCTCGGCATGGGCATCGTGCCCGAGAATACGCAGGCCGCCTTCAATTATGGCTTCGACAAAGTACGCTTCCTGGCGCCGGTCAGAGTCGGCGCCCGCATCAGACTGCGCATCACGCTGCTGTCCATGGAGGACAGAGGCCCGGGCCAGTATCTGATGAAGGCGGCCAACACGGTCGAGATCGAAGGCGAGGAAAAGCCTGCCTTGACGGCGGAAACGCTGGTCATGCTCTATGAGCGCCGCAAGCGGGCAGGTGCCTGAGCCTGTTTGGAAATTCTATTCTCTGAGTGGTGTGCGCGTCACGAAGCCCTGGATTCTGCGCGGCCTGTGGCGCGGGCCGAGAGCAGTGCGAGGAACAGCGCAGCCAGCGCCAGCACCGTCGCCGTCTGAAAGGTGACCTGCATTCCCCGGGCGGCGGCCTCGGAACTCAGAAGACCAATGCCTTCGTGCCCTTCGGCCGATGCGACGGCGAATATGGCGCCCATCAACGAGGCGCCGGTGATGAGCCCGAGATTGCGCGAAAGGTTGAGCAGACCGGAGACGACGCCGCGCTGACCGGCGTCAACGCCAGTCATGACGGCTGCATTGTTCGACGTCTGGAACAGCGCGTAGCCGATGCAGGTGACGGTGATCGCAACGATATAGCCGGCAATGCCGAATCTGGTCATGGCGAGCGACAGCAGGAACGTGCCTGTCGTGAGGCTGAGCAGGCCTGCGACCATCATCCTATGAGCGCCGAAGCGGTCGGTCAGGCGTCCGGCGACCAGCGCCGACAAGGTCGAGACGAGCGGGCCGGTCGACAGCACCGCACCCACCATTGCAGCATCCAGC
>NZ_RZPW01000704.1:0-3254 GCF_003998455.1 Mesorhizobium sp. M7A.F.Ca.CA.001.08.2.1
TGCCGATACTGCCCGCGAGGCCGGGCTGGAGGCGATCCGCTACCGCTCGGCGCGCGATCCCAAGGGCGCCAACATTGCGCTGCTGACCTGCCGCGGCTTTGCCAAGGCAAAGCCGCTGGAGCCGCGGACCTGGCGCATCCGGCTTGGGGCGTTCGGCGTGCAGGCGATCTGCGAGTTTCCGGAAAAGCGCATCGAGTTTTCAAGGACGGCGTTTGCTGACCCCAGACTCGCCGGCCTGCGCTGGGAACGCGGGCACTGAACCAACCAAAAGAAAAGCGCCGGATTTCTCCAGCGCTTTTTCCGTCAGCCGTTCAGGCCGAAATCGAGCTTAACCGTTCGCAACCTGCTTGTGCTGCACCGGGTGGCTCTTCTTGAGCAGGTCTGACACCAGGAACGCCAGTTCGATCGCCTGGTCGGCGTTGAGGCGCGGGTCGCAATGGGTGTGGTAGCGGTCCTGCAACTCCTCGGCGGTGATGGCGCGCGCGCCACCGGTGCATTCGGTGACGTTCTTGCCGGTCATCTCGACATGGATGCCGCCCGGATGCGTGCCTTCGGCGCGGTGCACTTCGAAGAAGGTCTGAACCTCCTTCAGGATGCGGTCGAACGGCCGCGTCTTGTAGCCGGCGGCCTCGATCGTGTTGCCGTGCATCGGGTCCGACGACCACACCACGGAGCGGCCTTCCTTCTGCACCGCGCGAACCAGCTTCGGCAGATGGTCGGCGACCTTGTCGGAGCCGAAACGTGCAATCAGCGTCAGCCGGCCGGGTTCATTTTCGGGGTTGAGCAAGTCGATCAGTTCCAGCAAGCCGTCCGGCGTCAGCGACGGACCGCATTTCAGGCCGAGCGGGTTCTTGATGCCGCGGCAATATTCGACATGCGCATGGTCGGGCTGGCGGGTGCGGTCGCCGATCCAGATCATATGGCCCGAGGTAGCGTACCAGTCGCCGGAGGTCGAATCGACACGCGTCAGCGCCTCCTCGTAGCCGAGCAGCAGCGCCTCATGGCTGGTATAGAAATCGGTCTCGCGCAGCGCGTAGTTGGTTTCCGAAGTGATGCCGACGGCCTTCATGAAGTCCATCGTCTCGGTGATGCGGTTGGCGAGCGACTCGTATTTCTCGCCCTGCGGGCTGTCGGACACGAAGCCGAGCATCCAGCGGTGCACATTCTCCAGGCTGGCATAGCCGCCTTGCGCGAAGGCGCGCAGAAGGTTGAGCGTCGCCGCCGACTGGCGGTACGCCATCTCCTGGCGAGCGGGATCCGGAATGCGCGACTTCGGGTCGAATTCGATGCCGTTGATGATGTCGCCGCGATAGCTGGGCAGCGTCACCTCGCCCTTGGTCTCGTTGTCGGACGAGCGCGGCTTGGCGAACTGGCCGGCAACGCGGCCGACCTTGACCACCGGCTGCGCGCCGGCGAAGGTCAGCACCACCGACATCTGCAGGAAGACGCGGAAGAAGTCGCGGATGTTGTCTGCGCCGTGCTCGGCGAAGCTCTCGGCGCAATCGCCACCCTGAAGGAGGAATGCGTCACCGGCAGCGACCGAAGCGAGCTGCTTCTTGAGCTTGCGCGCCTCACCGGCAAAAACCAGCGGCGGAAAGGTTGCGAGCTGGGCTTCCGTGTTCTTCAGCGCGGCGAGGTCCGGATAAGCAGGAACCTGCTTGATCGGCTTTGCTCTCCACGAATTCGGCGACCATTTCGTCATCGCTGCACCCAACGCTCTTTCCAGCGGCCTATACTCCGCCATTCCCGCCCCAATTGGGGATCGCGGCTCCATACACGAAGCCGATTTCCTATTCTAGACCGGAATTTCAGCGCTGGCGAATGGTCCGAGGCTAGCTACGCCGCCTTCTCCACCAGCCGTGCCAACTGCGTCATGACGACCGCCGAGCCCGCCAGCCTCTTCTCGGCTGTCGGCCAGTCGCGCACGAAGACGACACTGTGGTCCGGCCGGATCTTGGCCAACGATCCCTGTTCGCCAATGAACTTGACCAGCCCGACCGGGTTGGAGAATTCGCGCTTGCGGAAATGGATGACGACGCCCTTCGGCCCGGCGTCGAGTTTTTCGACATTGGCCTTGCGGCAGAGCGCCTTGATGAAGACGATCTTCAACAGATGCTTCACCTCCTCCGGCAGCGGGCCGAAGCGGTCGATCAGCTCGGCGCCGAAAGCGTCGATTTCCTCGGTGTTTTCGAGATCGCCGAGACGGCGATAAAGCGCCAGCCGGAGCTGCAGGTCCGGAACATAGCTTTCCGGGATCATCACCGCCGTGCCGACGGCAATCTGCGGCGACCAGCCGCCATCCTGCACCTCGCCCGAATCCTTCACCTCGGCGACGGCTTCTTCCAGCATCTGCTGGTAGAGTTCGAAGCCGACCTCCTTGATGTGTCCGGACTGCTCCTCGCCGAGAAGATTGCCGGCGCCTCTGATATCGAGGTCGTGGCTGGCCAGTTGGAAGCCGGCGCCCAGAGTGTCGAGCGATTGCAGCACCTTGAGCCTCCGCTCGGCGGTGTCCGTCAGCTTGCGGTTGGCTGGCAGCGTGAACAGCGCGTAGGCCCGCACCTTCGAACGGCCGACGCGGCCGCGCAATTGGTAGAGCTGCGACAGGCCGAACATGTCGGCGCGGTGGATGATCAGCGTGTTGGCGGTCGGAATATCAAGGCCGGATTCGACGATGGTGGTCGACAACAGCACGTCGTACTGGCCGTCATAAAAGGCATTCATGATGTCGTCGAGTTCGCCCGGCGGCATCTGGCCATGAGCCACCGCCACCTTCAACTCCGGCACGGATTCCTTCAGGAAATCATGTATTTCCGAGAGATCGCTGATGCGCGGCACCACATAGAAGGAATGGCCACCGCGATAGCGTTCGCGCAGCAGCGTCTCGCGGATCACCAGCGGATCGAAGGGCGATATGAAGGTGCGCACCGCCATGCGATCGACCGGCGGCGTGGCGATCAGCGACAGCTCGCGCACCCCGGTCAACGCCAGTTGCAGCGTTCGCGGGATCGGCGTCGCCGACAGCGTCAGCACGTGCACGTCGGTCTTCAGGTCCTTCAGCCGTTCCTTGTGCTTGACGCCAAAATGCTGCTCTTCGTCGATGATCAGCAGACCAAGGTTCTTGAACGAGATCGCGGAACCGAGCAGCGCGTGCGTGCCGATGACGATGTCGACCTGGCCTTCGGCGATGCCTTTCTTGGTCTCGGTCAGTTCCTTGGCGCCGACCAGCCGCGACGCCTGGGCGACGCGGATCGGCA
>NZ_RZPW01000705.1:0-3244 GCF_003998455.1 Mesorhizobium sp. M7A.F.Ca.CA.001.08.2.1
GCTCAAGGCTCACCAAGCGATCGGCTGTCGGGGCGTTTCCCGGTCGGACTTCCGTTATGACGATCGGCATTCCGAAAACGGCGAGATTGTCTGGCTCGAGGTCAACACCCAGCCGGGTATGACGCCGACGTCCTTGGTGCCTGAAATCGCCGCCCAGGCCGGGCACTCGTTTGGCGATTTGTTGAGTTGGATGGTGGAGGACGCTTCGTGTCTGCGTTGAAATGGGGACAGGGTAGGGAGAGGGGCGCGGCCGGTCCGGCGCTGTTCGGCCTGTCGTTGTCGTTGGACCATTTCGTGCTGCCGCGGATGCTGCGCCGCCCGGTGCGCATTATGGCGCGCCTCGGTGTCGGGGAATTCCAGGCGCCGCGCTTTTCCGCGGCCATGATGTCGGCCGTGCTGATTTTCTCGAGCAGTGCCTATGGCGCCTATCTCGGCGGTCATGTCGACGGTATCGTGCAGAGCATCACCGCCCGTACCGGATTTGCCGTCGATCAGGTCAAGGTGGTGGGCAATCGCCAGACCTCGGAAATCGATATACTCGACAGGCTTGAACTCGACGGCTGGACGTCGCTGATCGGCTTTAATGCCGAGGCCGCGCGGGAACGAATTGCGACCTTGCCGTGGATCGAGGTCGCGGCGGTGCGCAAGGTCTATCCGCATACGCTGGAAGTGCGTGTCGAGGAGCGTGAGGCTTTCGCGCTCTGGCAGCAGGGTGACGAGCTTTCGGTCATCGAGAGGAATGGCGCCATGATCGCGCCGTTCTCGGGCGGCAAGCAGGTGCTTCTGCCGCTGCTGATCGGCACCGGCGCGCCGGCGAGCGCGCCCGATTTCCTGGCCAAGGTCGAAAAATATCCCGAGCTCGCGAACCGGATCAAAGGTTATATCCGTGTCGGCGAACGGCGCTGGGACCTGAAGCTGGACAATGGCATCACCATCAAGCTTCCCGAGGACGACGAGGATCAGGCGCTCGCCGAACTCGTGAAGATGGATCATGACAACGGTTTGCTGTCGCGCGACATCGCCGCCGTCGACATGCGCCTGACGGACCGGCTGGTCGTGCAGTTGACGGCGGAAGCGGCGACGCAGCGCGAAGCCGCCCTCAACGAGAAACCCAAGAGCCTGAAGCGCAAGCCGGAGACGAAGATATGAGCTGGCTTGGCAGTCCTGGCGATGCCGCGTCGCGCCGGTCTGGCACCCTGACGGTGCTGGATGTCGGTTCGAGCAAGGTCTGCTGCATGGTGGCCAAGCTCAAGCCGTGCGATGACGGCAAGCTGCTGCGCGGCCGTTCGCACCGGATCCAGGTGATCGGCATCGGCCATCAGAAGTCGCAAGGCGTGAAGTCGGGTGTCGTGGTCGATCTCGACAGGGCGGAGCATGCCATCCGCCTTTCCGTCGACGCAGCCGAGCGCATGGCCGGGCTGACGGTCGATTCGCTGATCGTCAACATGACGGCCGGCCGGCTGAAGAGCGAAGCCTTCTCCGCCACCATCAATCTTGGCGGCCACGAGGCCGACGAGGCCGACATCAAGCGCGTTCTCGGTGCTGGCGCCAAGCAGGCGCTGAAGGCCGAGCGCGAAGTGATCCATTCGCTTCCCGTCGGCTTCTCGCTGGATGCCGAACGCGGCGTGCGCGATCCGCGCGGCATGGTCGGCGACGCACTCGGCGTCGACATGCATGTGCTGACCGGCGACGCCGCGCCGATGCGCAATCTGGAGCTGTCCATCAACCGTTCGCATCTGTCGGTCGAGCGCATGGTGGCGACGCCCTATGCCAGCGGGCTGGCGGCGCTGGTCGACGACGAGTTGGAAATGGGTGCGGCCTGCATCGACATGGGCGGCGGCACGACGACGATCTCGGTGTTTTCGGAAGGCAAGTTCGTCCATGGCGATGCCATCGCCATCGGCGGCAACCATGTCACGCTGGACATGGCCAAGGGGCTGTCGACCTCGCTTGATGCCGCCGAACGGCTGAAGGTGATGCATGGTTCGGCGCTGCCCGGCAGCGCCGACGATCGCGACCTGGTCTCGATCCAGCCGATCGGTGACGATGGCGACGTGCCCTTGCAGATCCCGCGCTCGGTGATGACGCGCATCGTGCGCGCCCGCATCGACGAGACGCTCGAACTGCTGCGCGACCGGCTGAACAAGTCCGGCTATGGCAATGCAGTGGGCAAGCGTGTGGTTCTTACCGGCGGCGCCAGCCAGCTTGCCGGCCTGCCGGAGGCGGCGCGCCGCATTCTGGGACGAAATGTGCGCATCGGCCGCCCGCTCGGCGTGGCCGGCCTGCCGGAAGCGGCGAAGGGGCCGGCCTTCTCGGCCGCGGTGGGGCTTCTGATCTACCCGCAGATGGCGAGCTTCGAGAGCCATCCGGCGAAAGGAATTTCCGGTCTCAAAATGACCGGAACGGGCGGAAAACTGCATCGCATGAGTCAGTGGTTGAGAGACAGTTTCTAAAATTGACGGGGACAGCCCCATAGGCGGCCGCGGCGGCGAAGCGGCGTGAAAGGCAAAGGACGGAGACAATGACCATCAATCTGCAAAAGCCGGACATCACCGAGCTTAAGCCGCGCATCACCGTGTTCGGTGTCGGCGGCGGCGGCGGCAATGCCGTCAACAACATGATCACCGCCGGTTTGCGCGGCGTCGAGTTCGTGGTGGCCAACACCGACGCGCAGGCGCTGACCATGTCGAAGGCAGGCCGCCTGATCCAGCTCGGCGCTCACGTCACCGAGGGGCTCGGTGCGGGATCGCAGCCGGAAGTCGGCCGTGCGGCGGCGGAAGAGTGCATCGATGAAATCCTCGATCACCTGACCAACACCCATATGTGCTTCGTGACAGCCGGCATGGGCGGCGGCACCGGCACCGGTGCTGCTCCCGTCGTTGCCCGCGCAGCGCGCGAAAAGGGCATCCTCACCGTCGGCGTCGTCACCAAGCCGTTCCACTTCGAAGGCCAGCGCCGCATGAAGACCGCGGACTTCGGCATCGAGGAATTGCAGAAATGCGTCGATACGCTGATCGTCATCCCCAACCAGAACCTGTTCCGGCTGGCCAATGACAAGACCACCTTCGCCGATGCCTTCGCCATGGCCGACCAGGTGCTCTATTCCGGTGTCGCCTGCATCACCGACCTGATGGTCAAGGAAGGCCTGATCAATCTCGACTTCGCCGACGTCCGTTCCGTCATGCGCGAGATGGGCAAGGCGATGATGGGCACCGGCGAAGCTTCGGGCGAGGGCCGCGCGATG